>NZ_JBEYFC010000072.1:0-26840 GCF_040634175.1 Streptomyces sp. NPDC007162 | reverse complement strand
GCATGCGGGTTCCGTCCCACGGTGGAAGGTGCGGAAGTCCGACCACCCCAGGAGAGAGCGATGTCGCACACAGGTCAGTGGAAGGTACGCCTCCACCTCTTCGAGGAAGACGACGGCACGACCAAGGCACACGTGGTGCTGGACACCGGCACCACGGAACTCTCCGGCAACGGAACGGCGCACTGCCACCCGGCGGACACGAACGTGCCGGAGATCGGTGACGAACTGGCGACGGGCAGGGCCATGAACGATCTCGCCCGGCAGCTGCTGAACACGGCCGACCGGGACATCCAGGGCATGGCCGGGACCCGGCCCGGTGTCCGGGAGGCCTCCGGGTGGCCGGTCTGATCCCGGGCGGGCACGAGGTCGGGAACCGGAAAGGAGGGCGCGGGGGCAGACTGGGACCGCCTGGCGCCGGATGGGGCCACGGGCTCTCCCGGGCAGCGCCGTCGCGCTCCGTGCGGATCGACACGTCGCCGGACTCGGGCCCCGTCCCGCGCGCCGGCGTGTCCCGCGTGGCACGTTGGGTTGGAAGGCACCGTTCTGCGGAGAAGGGGCCGGTCATGCGAGCTCACCTCGGCGACCAACTCGTCATCGAAACCCCGGCGACCGGCGCCGCCCGGCGCGACGGAGAGATCGTCGGACTCCATCACGACGACGGCACGCCCCCCTACGACGTGCGCTGGTCGGACACGGACCAGGTGACGCTCGTGTTCCCGGGGCCCGACGCCCACATCCACCATCTCGAGCACGAACAGCCCGTCGGCGGCCGCGCGGTACGGCCGGACGCGGACGCGGCGCAGGCCGTGCCCCCGGCCGAGGCGGCCGATCCCGGCGACATCGGCCGCCGGGTGGCCGTGCAACGCCGCAGGCGAGGACTCAGCCGTGCGGAGACCGCCCGCCGGGCCCGGATGGCCCCCGACTACCTGGCCTACCTCGAAGAACGGCCCGCCGATCCGTCAGCGGCGGCCCTGATCAGGCTGGCCGCCGCACTGGGCACCTCGGTCACCGCCCTGCGCGGCGGGGGCATGGATCTGCCACCCGGTCAGGGCCGTGCCCTGCTGCGCCCGCAGCTGCGGGACCTCGACGCGGACGAGTGCCGTGCCCTGCTGTCGACGCACGGCGTCGGCCGCATCGCGGTGACGTCGGCCGACGGCCGCCCGGCGGTCGTACCGGTCAATTACGAGGTCGTCGACGACGCCATCGTGTTCCGGACCGCCCCCCGCTCGGTGGCCGCGTCCGCCGCCGAGACGGAGGTCGCCTTCGAGGTGGACCATGTGGACGAGGCCCTGAGCCAGGGCTGGAGCGTGCTCGCCGTCGGCCCCGCGAGCGTGGTGACGGACCCGGAGGCCGTGCGCGGGCTCGCCCGGCGTGCGCACAGCACGCCCTGGGCCGGCGGGGTGCGGGAGATGTGGGTCTCGATCAGGCCGACGAGTCTGACGGGCCGCCGGATCACCGCGGCCGATCAGTGAGGAACGCACGCAAGCAGCCGGAGGGGTCGGTCGGCTGTGCTGGCTGGCGGGAAGGACCGTGAAGGACGCAAGCCGCCCCCGCGAGGGCCGCGGCCGCGGATCGTTGCGGGTGCGGATCGCTGCGGGTGCGGGGGTTCGGCGAAGGCACCGCGTCCTCCAGCCAGCGCTCGGCCCCGGTCTGCACGTCGTCCATCCCGTTCGTCCACGGCGCGGCCGGCCCTCGGGTGAGGCGGGCGCGCCCGAGGCGTACGGCACCAGCGGTGGCGAGCGGCGGCGCGCTGCCTCGTCCGCGGCCCGGATCAGAACCCCGCGGTGGTCCGGGTCGGGGCTCTCCGGCTGCGTCGGCCCGCGACGCGAGGGAGGATGGCCCCTGAGGGGGGTGACCACGCGGCCGGGGCCGGAGGCCCTGCCCTCGACGCTGTTGAGCGAAGTGGTGCCGATATGTCCGAGACCTCGCAGAGCCCTGTCTGGCGGCGGATCCCCGAGGACGTGGCCGGCGCGGCGGTCACGGTGGCACGGGCCGCCGGGCACGCGGTCCGCCACCCGAAGTCCACGGTCGAGCGCGCACGCCATCTGCCGGACATCGTGCCGACGCTGGGCCAGGCGGTGAAGCCGATCCTGACCGGCCGCATGGACGACTGGCGTGGCGAGTACGCCTACACCCTCGGTGAGCAGGCATTCGTCTACGGCTTCCCGTACATCTACAACGCCCGCCTGAGGCACGACTGGGTGACGCAGCCGCGGAACCCCGCGACGGTTCCGTACGCGCCCGTCAACCATTTCTGGCACGCCGAGCGGCTGCTGGACGCGACGTACCGCGACGGCGGCTGCCCCAACAACGACACCCTGTACTCGGCGGCCTGGGTGAACCTCGGCAGCGAGCCGGTCATCCTCTCCCATCCCGACATGGGCGACCGGTACTTCACCTTCGAACTGGTGGGCATCACATCCGACAACTTCGACTACGTCGGCCAGCGCACCACCGGTTCCGGCGCGGGCGACTTCGCCCTCGTCGGCCCGAAATGGCAGGGCGGACTTCCCGCCGGGGTGCGGCGCCTGAGGAAGGCCCCCAGCCCCTGGGTCCTCGTCCTGGGCCGCACCCTCGTCGACGGCCCCGACGACGTGCCGCGCGTCCGGGAACTCCAGGAGCGGTTCCGGCTCACCCCGCTCAGCCTGTTCGGCGAGCCGGACGCGAAGGTCCCCGAGAGCCGCGACGTCCTGACGCCGATCCCGGCGGAGGAGGACCCTCTGGGGCCGTGGAAGACCCTGAACGCGATGCTGGCCGAGAACCCGCCGCCGCCCCATCACCACGTCCTCCTCCAGCAGTTCGCGCAGATCGGGGTGGGCCCCGGCCTCGACGTCGAGGCCCAGCCCGACGCCGTGAAGCGAAGCCTGGCCCGGGCCGCCGCCGTCGGCGTGCCCCTGCTCAGACGGCAGCTCCTGAGCGGCGACTGGGCCCGCCTCGTCCACGGCTGGCGCTACCCGCCCCCGCAGATGGGACGCTTCGGCGACGACTTCCTCAAACGCGCCGCGGACCAGTCGCTGGTCGGCGTCGCAGCCAACGACCCGGCGGAAGCTGTCTACCTGCTCGACTTCGACGACGCCGACGGCAACAAGCTGGCCGCCGACGGCCGGTACGAACTGCGCTTCCCCGCCGACGCCCTGCCCCCGGTCGACGCGTTCTGGTCGCTGACCGCCTACGGCGAGGACATGAACCTCGTCCCGAACCCGGCCGACCGCTACTCGGTGGGCGACCGCAGTGCCGGGCTGCGGTGGGACGAGGACGGCGGACTGACCATCCACCTGCAGAGCGAGCCTCCCGACCGGAGCAGGGAAGCCAACTGGCTGCCCACCGCGAAGGACGGCAGCTGGTTCGTGGCCCTTCGGATGTACCGGCCCCGCCCGCAGGTCACCGACGCGACCTGGGAGTGTCCTCCTGTGACCCGCGTCGCGTGAGCGAGCGGTTCGGAGAAAGCGAAGGCGACGGCGAAGCGGCGGGAAGCGGTCTGCGCACTCACGAGGAAGGGCTGAAGGCGCCATGGTCCAGACATCGTGGACGACGACAGGTGTGTTCACGGGGCCAGGGGGCGTCCGTACGGACGAAGCCGGGATCGTCACCGGGGAGCTGACCGTGCACACCACTTGGAACGGCAGCCAGGCCGACGTGGGCATCCAGTACAGCGGCACCTCCGAGTGGTTCACCCTGACCGGCAGCCCGGTGCCGTGTCCTTCTCAGCAGGCCAGCCGGAATCTGCACCAGGAGGTGGTGGAGGCCGTACGCGCCGGCGGCGGCATCACCGCCCTCCCCCAGCACGACCGTCTCTGAGCACCGGGCCCGCACCCGCGCCCGGCGGCGCCGGTGTCCCGTGGCGGCCGGCCTCAGTCATGAGGGACGACCGCGACGGGGCAGCGCCCGTGATGGATGGCGGCCTGTGCCACGGGCCCCAGGTGGGGTGCCGGACCATGACGGTGTGCACGTCGGCCGACGACCAGCAGCGTGGCGCCTTCGGCCGCCTGCACGACGGCCTTGGCCGGGCTGTCGAGACCGATGCCGTCGGCCACGTCCACCCGCGGGTACTTCTCGCGCCACGGATGGAGCGCCTTGCTCAGCTGCTTCTGCACGTCCCGTGTCATCTCTTCGGCGATGTCGTGGTCCACACCCCAGGGGACCCGGGCATGCAGCGGAACGCTTCGGCCGTGGATGGCCAGCAGCGGAACGCCCCGGGCCGCAGCGGAGTGAAAGGCGAAATCGAGGAGGTCGTCGCAGGACCCGCGCAGCTTCAGGGCCACGACCACGCGGCCCGGGACGGCTGAGAGCGGTTCCTCGTCCCGGCTCCCGGCACGGACGAGCACCACCGGCCGCTCGGCCCGTGCGACCACGGGCATGCTGACGTCACCCAGGAAGTAGCTCTGCACCGACTCCAGACCTCGTGAACCGAGCACCGTCATCTCCGACTCGGACGCCGCTTCCAGGAGGGCGTTCTGAGCATCGTCGGCAACCAGGCTGGTGACGACGGGCAGCCCCGGGTGCAGGGCCCGGAGCTCCGTCTGCGCGTCGTGGACGAGACGCTTCGACCAGTAGTTCTGGTCGAACTCCGCGGGGACACGGGCCGGTTCGGGGGCCAGCATCGGCCACGCGTGCAGAAGGCGCAGGGTGAGTCTGCGGTTTTCGGCCTCGTCGGCCGCCCAGCGGGCAGCGGCGAGACTTTCGGGTGATCCGTCGAGGCCCACGGTGACGACTGGTTGCATGGCGGCGGCCTCCGTCTCTCAGCAAGCTGGAAACGACGGTGAACAGGTCCGTTCGAGCGGGCGGTCCGGGCGTCCCCGGCATGCCGGGGCTGGGCTTCCCCCTTCGAGGATCCCCCCGGTCCCCTGTCCCCCGCACGCGGAGGAGGGCCGGGCCCGGCGCAGGTCTCCCGGGGTCGGGCTCAGCCGCCGCGCCGTACCCGGGCCGCCTCACGGGCCTCCGCGAGTTTGCGGGCCTCGCTGCTCCTGCGGGACGGCCTGCCCCCGGAGCCGCCCTTCGTGTCCTTGGTGCTGCCCAGGCCGCGGAACGGGGCGTTGTGGTTCTTGGGGCGCGCTCCGGCCGGGCCGCCGTCGAGGGGCTTTCCGGAGGGGGCCCTGGCGCCGGTGATCCGGCTCAGCTCCGCCTCGCCCGACCGCACTCGGGTGACCTCCGGGAGGACGTCGGCGTCCGCCATGACCTGGCTCGTCTCGCGACGCTGTCCCGACAGGACGAGGGTCACGACGGTGCCGGAGCGGCCGGCCCGGGCCGTGCGGCCGGCGCGGTGGAGATAGTCCTTCGGATCGGTGGCGGGGTCGACGTTGACCACGAGGTCGAGGTCGTCGACGTGCAGGCCCCGCGCGGCGACGTTCGTCGCCACCAGGGCGGTGACCTGCCCGTTCCTGAACTGTGCCAGGGTCCGGGTGCGCTGCGGCTGGGACTTCCCGCTGTGCAGGGCCCCGGCGGCCACACCGCTGGCCCGCAGGTGCCGCGTGAGCAGGTCGACGCCGTGCTTGGTGTCCAGGAACAGCAGGACCCGGCCGTCCCGGGCGGCGATCTCCGTGGTCACCGCGTAGCGGTCCGGGCCGTGCACGACGAAGATGTGGTGTTCGATCGCCAAGACCGCGTTCGTGGCGGGGTCCACGGAGTGGACGGCGGGATCGCGCAGGTGGTGCTGCACCAGTTGGTCCACGTCGTGGTCGAGGGTGGCGGAGAACAGCATCCGCTGCCCGTCGGGACGCACCTGGTCCAGGATCGCGGTGACCTGCGGCAGGAATCCCATGTCGCACATCTGGTCGGCCTCGTCCAGGACCGTGATGCGCACCCGTCCCAGTCGGCAGCCCTTGCGTTCGACGAGGTCGTGCAGTCGGCCGGGGGTGGCGACGACGATCTCGGCGCCCTCCCGCAGCACGGCGGTCTGCCGTCCGACGGACACTCCGCCCACGACGGTCGCGAGCCGCAGCCGCAGCGCCTCGGCGTAGGGGGTGAGCGCCTCACCGACCTGCTGCGCCAGCTCCCTGGTGGGCACCAGAACGAGCGCGAGCGGCTCCCGCGGCTGCGCCCGCCGCCCGGCCGTGCGGGCGAGCATGCCCAGGCCGAAGGCGAGCGTCTTGCCGGAGCCGGTGCGGCCCCGGCCCAGGACGTCCCGTCCCGCGAGCGCGTGGGGCAGCGTCGCCGCCTGGACGGGGAAGGGCACCGTCACACCGTGCTCGCCGAGCACCCGCAGGATCTCGGCCGGGAGCCCCAGCTCCGCGAAGGACGCCGCCGGAGGCAGAGCCGCGGTGGCGCCCGGCACCTCGTCCTGCCGCCGGGCGTCGGAACGTGCAGATTCGCTCACAGAGAGCCTTCCTCCGAAGGGACCGTACCGAGGAAGGCGCGGCGGGGACTCGGCCGCCGGCCGGGACCCCGAACCGGGCACCGACACAGCGACACTGCAAAACCTCAAAGTTAGCACAGGGCACATCCCTGGGCGGGACTCCGCCAAGGCGCGGGAGGTTCGGTGCCGGGTCAGCCCGACGGGGTGTTGTAGTTGACGATTCCCTCCACCATGAGGGCGACCGCACCGGCCAACGGGCTGGCCGTTCCCGTGCCCACGACGTCGGGCAGCCTGTGCGCCTCGCTCTCGGTGACGGCCACCATGCCCCAGAACGCGTTGAAGCCCGAGGGATCCGCCGGCTTGTCGGTGGCCGCCCCCACGGTCAGGACGCCCCCCGCCTCTGCCACGGCCAACGCGCCCATCTGCCGCAGCGTGTCGTGGTCCCGCTCCTCGGCGGCCACTACGCTCCAGCCCGCCGTCTCGGTATGCCGCAGGG
Source organism: Streptomyces sp. NPDC007162 (assembly GCF_040634175.1). Classification (NCBI taxonomy): domain Bacteria; kingdom Bacillati; phylum Actinomycetota; class Actinomycetes; order Kitasatosporales; family Streptomycetaceae; genus Streptomyces; species Streptomyces sp. NPDC007162. The sequence continues at coordinate 20,052 of NZ_JBEYFC010000072.1, read as the reverse complement.
CGTCGAGGAGCTTGCCCGGCGTGTCCGACCCGGCGACAACGATGTCGGGCAGGACGAGGGCGACCGGCCCCTGTGTCATCGGCAGGGCGGACCGGATCGCCCCGTCGAGACCGGGTCCGAACGACTCGTCCTGGTACACGAAGACCATCTGGAACGTGTCGGCGTAGCGGGCGAGATAGCTCACCGTGTCCAGCTTGTGTGCCGCGAACACGACGACCAGGCGCACGGCGAGTCCGCTCTTGGCGAGTTCGACGACGGCTTCCAGGCTGCGGTCCAGCACGGTGACCCCTGGGGCCAGACAGTGCAGTTCCTTCGGATAGGGAGCTCCGAACCGTGTTCCGTGTCCGGCGCAGGGCAGTATGACCGAAACATCGGGTACGGGTGTGGACGTACTCTGCATCGTGTGGCACTCCGGTCGTGTGGCCGATGGGGGATCTTGCACACCTCGCCGAGCACAGACTGCCCAGAGCCGGCCGACACCGAACCTCCGGCCCCCTGCGCGGCACAGCCACCGGGGCAGCCGTTCCCGGTACCTCCGTTAGGCCCAACTCTGCGACGATTTAACCGAGTTGACAGAGGCGGCCGAGCACGGTGGCGCGACGCGACGATCACCCACACCGGCCGGCACGCGACCTACACTGCTGCCGCCGGCCCCAACGAACGCCGATGAAAGAGGACGCCGAATGCGGGTGCTGTTGGCTACATACGGGACACGTGGCGACGTCGAACCGCTGGTGGCGCTCGCGGTGCGGCTACGGGCACTGGGCACGGAGGTGCGGATGTGCGCCCCGCCGGACGAGGAGTTCGCCGAGCGGCTCGCAGGCATCGGAGTGCGGCTGGTGCCGGTCGGGCCGCCGGTCAGGGAGTTGATGCGCGGGAAGACCCTGCCCTCGGCGGCGGATCTGGCCCGCTACCGCGACGAGTTGGTGGAGACCCAGTTCGACACCTTCCCCGCGGCGTTCGCCGGATGTGACGTGGTGGTGGCCGCAGGTCTGGGGCAGGTCGCCGCCCGATCCGTGGCCGAGGCCGCGGACATCCCCTACGTGTACGTGAGTTACGCGGCCGTCCACCTGCCCTCGCCGCACCACGCGCCACCGCCGCGGCCGGGCTGGCCGGAACCCGAAGCCGCCGACAACCGGACACTGTGGGAGTCGGACGCCCGGAACGTCGACGCGCAGTTCGCCGGGGCACTGGGCGGCCACCGGGCGGTACTCGGTCTGCCACCGGTGAGCAACGTGCGCGACCACATCCTCACCGACCGGCCGTGGCTGGCGGCGGACCCGGTCCTCGGAGCGTGGCCGGGGGCCCCCGGCCTCGACGTCGTGCAGACAGGGGCCTGGACCCTCGCGGACGAACGCCCGCTCCCGGCGGACCTGGAGAGTTTCCTGGACGCGGGCACCCCGCCGGTCTACGTGGGCTTCGGCAGCATGTCCCCGGCCGAAGGAATCGGCAGCATGGCCGTCGAGGCGATCCGCACCCTGGGGCACCGCGTGCTGGTGTCCCGCGGCTGGGCGGACCTGGATCTCGTCGACGACGGGGACGACTGCTTCGCCGTCGGCGAGGTCAGCCATCAGAGCCTGTTCGGCAAGGTGGCCGCCGTGGTCCACCACGGTGGCGCGGGTACGACGCTGACGGCGGCCCGGGCCGGCACGCCGCAGGTGGTGATACCTCTCCAGCTGTCGGACAACCCTTACTGGGCGGGCCGGGTGGCGGCACTGGGCCTCGGTGCGGCCCTCGACGCCCCGACCACGACCGTCGAATCCCTGGGCAGCGCCCTCAAGTCCGCACTGTCGCCCGAGACCCGGACGCGCGCGAAGTCCCTGGCGAGCCGGCTCCGCACCGACGGAGCGGAGACGGCCGCACGCCGACTGGTCGCCGGGTCACGGTGAACCACTTTCCGGCAAATCCCTCGATATCGCGCGCCGAACGCAAACAGCATTCCGCCGCAGAATGGGTGTGGCGTTGGTCACGGTTGACCACTCAATCGAAGCACATTTAGCATCAACGGAAATGAGCCACCGTTTCTCCCCGCCTTCCGCGCTGTTCTCATAACGGCGCGAGAAGGGCGTTGACCAGGCCGGACAGTCGATCGCCCGCTGCGATCCCACCGAAGAGCCCCAGCCCCGCAGGCATTGTTCTCAGATCCCACTTCGACTGCTTTGCGCCGTGCTCAATTCTCGTGAAGGGTAATCCGTGTCCTTACCCCGAATCGCAGCCAGTAATCATTCAGGCGAAGAGACAGAATCCGCTCCTTTGTCATTGGCGCAGGAGCGTCTGTGGGTCATGGCGCGCATGGCCGGAGAGGCCGGCGCCGCCTACAACGAGCCGATGCCCTTCGACATCCGCGGTCCGCTGGACCGGGACCTGCTGCTCGAGGCGCTGCATCTGCTGGCGGCCCGGCACGAGGCACTGCGCACCCGGCTGGTGCCCTGGGAGGGTTCGGCACTCCAGGTCGTCGATCCGCCGGACACGGGCTTCCCGGTGACCTTCGAGGATCTGACGGGGGTGCCGGACGCGGCCGATCGGCTGACACGCATACGGTCGAAGGTCGAGGGCACCCCGTTCCGTCCGGGCGAGGAACCCATGGCGCGCGGCTGCCTGCTGGCGCTCCGACCGGACCACCACGTACTGGTGCTGACGGTGCACCACATCGTCTTCGACGGCTGGTCCCGTTCCCTGCTGCTGCGGGAGCTGGGCCTGGTGTACTCCGCGCTCCAGCAGGGGCAGGACCCGTCGCTGCCCGAACTCACCTGGCAGTACAGCGATTACACGCGCTGGCAGTGGGAGTGGATGGCGGGAGCCGAACCCGCCTCGCACGCCGACTACTGGACCGCCGCACTGGCGGACACACCCGCGGTGATCTCCCTGCCCACCGATCGGCCCCGGCCGCCCGAACAGGACTTCCGCGGTGCTCGGTTGCCCGTGTCCGTGGCCGAGGACCTGACGCGGGCCCTGCGCGCGCTGGCCGTGGACAACGATGTCTCCCTCTACGCGACCGTCCTCACCGGCTGGTCCGTGCTGCTGTCCCTGCTCTCCGGGCAGGACGACATCGTGGTCGGCGTCCCCACGTCGAACCGTCGCCGCGGGGACGTCGAGAACCTGATCGGCTTCTTCGTCAACACCCTCGCCCTGCGCGCGGACCTCTCCGGCTCGCCCACCGTCAGGGACGCCCTGAAGCGGGTGAACCGGCGGATCCGTGACGCCCTCAACCACGTCGACCTGCCGTTCGAGCGCGTCGTCGAACTGGTCAACCCGCCGCGGAGCCCCGCCTGCACGGCCCTCTTCCAGACCATGTTCGCCTGGGTCCCCTCCATGCGGAAGGAACTGGAACTCCCGGGTCTGGAGGTCGCGCTGCGGGAGGACGCAGCTCACGTTCCCGCGAAGTTCGACATGGTGCTGGCCCTGGCCGACGAGGGCCGGCAGCTCACCGGCGAGATCGACTACGCGGTGGCCCTCTTCGACCGGGCGACGATCGAACGGTACATACGGCAGTTCCTGCGCGTGCTGCGTCTGATGACCGAGCGGCCCGACGCCGAGATCGCCGACCTGACCCTGCTCGACGAGGACGAACAGCGGGCGCTCCTCGCCGACTTCGGCGCCGGGCCCGCCGTGACCGGCCCGGCGACGGCGGGCCTGCTGGCACGCTTCGCCGCGCAGGTCCGCGAACGCCCCGGGCAGTGTGCGGTGGTGGCCGGGGACGCGGAGCTCGACTACGCGGCACTCGACCGCCGGGCCAACCGTCTCGCCCATGCGCTGATCGCCCGGGGTGCCGGTGCCGACCGTGTGGTGGGCCTGCACGCCGGGCGCACGACCGATCTCGTCGTCGGAGTCCTCGGCATCCTCAAGTCGGGGGCCGCCTACCTGCCGCTCGATCCCGGCCAGCCCCCCGAGCGGCTCACCGCCATGGTGAGCGACGCCGCGCCGGTCCTCGTGCTGACCGACCGGACCGACATCGCGGACGACGGCGGACAGCCATGGGAGCACCTGGCGAAGCTGGAGGCAGCGGGGACGCGGGACGAGGCGCCGGCCGTCGACACGGACCGGGCCCGACTCGCCTACGTCATCTACACCTCGGGGTCGACCGGCCGCCCCAAGGGCGTGGCGGTGACGCACGGCAGCGTCGTCAACCTCCTCGACCACTGGCACGAACTCATGGGGGACGCTCCCGGGGAGGCGTCCTCGGCCTGGTCGAGCATCGGCTTCGACGCGTCGGTGCACGAACTCCTCGTCCCGCTGACCACCGGCGCCGTGCTCCACCTGGTACCCGACGACCTACGCGGGGACCCCGCGGCGTTGCTGGACTGGATGCGCGAACGCAAGGTCACCCAGGCGTTCCTGCCCCCGGCCTACGTCCTGTGGATCGGCGAGGATCCCGCCGCACGTCTCGCCGGGTCGAGCCTGAGCCGGCTTCTCACCGGAGTGGAGTCCCTGCCGGAGAACACCCTGTACCGGATGCGTGAGCTGCTGCCCGGTCTGCGCGTCTGCTTCGGCTACGGCCCGACCGAGGCCACGCTCTACTCCACCGCCTACACCGACCCGCAGCCGTACGAGCGGCCGTGTCCCATCGGCCGGCCGCTGCGCGGCACCCGCCTGTACCTGCTCGACGGACGCATGCGCCCGGTGCCCGTGGGGGTCACGGCAGAGGTCTACCTGGGCGGGGCGAGTCTGGCCCGTGGCTACCTGAACCGCCCCGACCTCACCGAAGAGGTCTTCGTGCCCGACCCGTTCGTCCCCGGTGAGCGCCTGTACCGCACCGGTGACCTGGCGCGCTGGTTGCCGGACGGCAACGCGGAATACGTCGGCCGCCGCGACGACCAGGTCAAGCTGCGCGGCTTCCGGATCGAACCCGGCGAGGTGGAGGCCGCGCTGCTGGCGGTCCCCGGCGTACGGGAGGCCGTCGTCCTGGCCGATCGCGACGCACCGGGCGGCCCCCGTCTGGTCGCCGGCGTGGGATGCGGTGCCGGGGCCACGCGGCTGCCGTACGAGTGGCGTGCGGCTCTCAAGGACCGTCTGCCGGACTACATGATCCCCGCCGTGGTGGCCGAGTTCGAGCGACTCCCGTTGAACCGCAGCGGCAAGGTGGACCGGGCCGAGGTGCTGCGCGCCGCGGCCGCGGCCCGCGCGGGACAGGTCAACACGGCCGCGCCCCGTGACCATGTGGAAATGGCGCTGTACCGGGTCTGGCGCCGAGTGCTGCTGCACCCGGACATCGGGGTCGGCGACAACTTCTTCGAGCTGGGCGGCACTTCGATATCGGCGATCAAGATGGCGGCCGCCGTCCAGGAGGAACTCGGCGTCGCCCTGCCCGTCCGGGAGGTCATGTTGCACCCCACCATCGAGGCGCTCGCCGAGCGGGTGCGCGGCGACAGCGGCGACGCGCGGACCGCGGAACCCGGCAGCCTGGTCGAGTTCCGCGCGGGTGGTGGCCGGCAGCGCGTGGTGTGTGTGCACCCCGCCGGCGGCACCGCGTTCTGCTACCTGCCGCTCTCCGCCGAACTGGGCGACGACGTCGGCGTGGTGGGGCTCCAGGCGCCCGGCATCAACCCCGGCGAGTCCGTCCTGCCCGGTGTCGGGGCGATGGCCGAGGAGTATCTGCGGCTCGTAGCTCCCCGCGCCGACGAGGCACTGGTGCTGTGCGGGCTCTCCTACGGCGGCCTGATCGCCTACGAGATGGGCCGCCGCCTGGTGGCGGCCGGGCACGAGAAGGTGAGCGTGGTCCTCCTCGACACCCACGGCGCCCAGGGCGACGAGCAGCACGCCGCGACCGCGCCGGTCGGCATGGCGGAGTTCCGGGAGAAACTGGTGCGCTTCAACGGCATGTACCCGGGTATCGACGACGCCCAGGTGGCCCGGTACCTGAACGTCTACAACCACCATCGCGAGACGGCGCGCGACTACGCCGTCCCCGAGTCACCCGCCCGTGTCATGCTGTTGCAGGCGACGGCCGTGGCGGACGAGGACGCGGACGTCGAGGACGCCGCCGCTCGTCTACGCGCGTTCTGGCGGCATCGCGTCGGCGGTGGGTTCGTGGTGGAGCCGGTTGCCTGCGGTCACTGGGACATGTTGGAGAGCGACGAACTGCCCCGTGTCGCCGCCGTCCTCACCGCCGAACTGGACCGGCTGACCTCCGCACCCGGCCAGGGCGAGCCGGAGCGCACGATCCCTTCGGGCACGTCGGAGGCACGATGAGACCGCGCGACGTGACCGAGGACGTGAGTGCCTCGGCCGGCATAGCCCTCGACATCCACCGCCGAGCCCTTCGCACACCACACGCCGAGGCCGTCGCCGACGGTGACGTCAGCCTGGACTACGCGGCGTTGAACGCGGCGGCCGCCGCCGTCGCGCAGCAGCTGGGTCGCCGGGGCGTCACCGCGGGACAGGCCGTGGCGGTGGCGCTGCCCCGGTCGTGGCGACTGGTCTGCGTGATGCTGGGCATTCTCCGGCTGGGGGCACGGGTCGTACCCCTGGACACGCAGAGTCCCGCCGAGCGCCGCCACTTCGTCCTCCGGGACTCCGCCGCGGCCGCCCTGGTGTACGAGACGGTCGAGAACGCCACGGGGCTGCCGCGGGACGTGCGGACGTTCGCCGCGGACGCACTGCTGCCCCAACCTCCGGACACCCCGCCCGCCGTGCGGGCACCGGCCGCCCCCGGCGAGGTGTCCTTCCTGTTCTACACCTCCGGAACGACCGGGCAGCCCAAGGGAGTCGAGGTCCGTGACGCCGGAGTCCGGCGACTGGCGCGACCCGGCTACCTCCGCGTCGAGCCCGGACTGCGCTATGCCTGCCTGGCCAATCCGGCGTTCGACGCGCTCAGTTTCGAAGTGTGGGTGCCCCTGCTGACCGGTGGCTGCTGCGTGATCCTGCGCGACGGGGACGTGCAGAGTCCGGAGCGGATCGCGGCGGCGCTGGAGCACGGGCGCGTGGACACCGTGTTCATCACCACGGCGCTGTTCAACGCGGTGGTCTCGGCGGTGCCGGACTGCTTCGCCACGGCCGGCGAGGTTCTCGTGGGCGGTGAGCAGCTCGACCCCGGGGTGATGCGCCGCTGGTACCGGGACAACGCCGACAGCGGCACCCGCCTGTTCAACATCTACGGTCCGACGGAGTGCACCACCTTCGCCCTGTGCCATCCGATCCCACGGGACTTCGACGGGGACGTGGTGCTGATCGGCCGTCCGCTGCCGCGGACCGGTGCGGTCGTGGTCGTACCGGACCGGGACCGGGTCGCCGCGCCCGGCGAGGTCGGCGAACTCCTGCTGTCCGGGCCCGGACTCGCCGTCGGGTACCGCAACCTCCCCGAGGAGACCGAGCGGCGTTTCGTGCGGCTGCCGTGGCTCGACGGCGGCGCGGAGCGGTACTACCGCACCGGTGACCTGGTACGGGCCGACGGCGAGGGCCTGTTGGAGTACGTGGGACGCACCGACCGCCAGGTCAAGGTCCGTGGCTTCCGGATCGAGCCGGGCGAGGTGGAACGGCGCGTTCTCGGCCACCCGGCGGTCCAGCGGGCCTACGTGTGCACGCGCCGCGCGGGCCGGGAGGGGCCCAACGAACTGCTGGCGTTCGTCGTCCTCGGCCAGGAGCTGTCCTACGAGGAGTTCGACAGCCATCTGGTGACCCACCTGCCGGTCTACATGCGCCCCCACCAGATCCATCGCGTGGCCGAACTGCCGCTCAACGCCAACGGCAAGGTCGACCGGGCCGCGCTGCTGCGCCGGGCCGACCGGCCGTGGCGGCCCACCGCGCCCGGGGCCGCCCCCGGCACGGAAGGACCGGCCGTCACGGAGACGGAGCGTCAGGTCGTCGAGCTGGCCGAGGAGATACTCGGCACCACCGGCCTCGGGCTCGGCGACCGGTGGATCGCCGCGGGCGGCGACTCGTTGAAGGCGCTCCGGTTCTGCTTCGCCGTACGGCAGCGCTGGGGACGCGAGCTGCCCCGCGCGGCCGTCCTGCACGGTGACCTGGCGTCCGTGGCCCGGTACCTCGGCACGCCGCGCCCCGGCGAGGAGAGCGCCCTGCCGGCACCGGTGGTCTCCGGCGCCCGCTCCGCGCCCGCCACCAGCGAACAGCAGCGGCTGTGGCTGATCCAGCGCCACTCCCCCGGTTCGCGGGCCTACTCCGTCAACCAGGCCTTCGCCGTGGACGGCCCCGTCGACACCTTTGCCCTGCGGCGAGCGCTGCGCGGACTGGTGGCACGCCATGAGGCGCTGCGGACGGGCTTCGCCCTCGGACCGGACGGCCTGGAGCAGACCGTCGGCGAGCCGTACGACCCCTGGCACGAGCCGGACCCCCGGCAGGCCTGGGACGAGGAGGAGGCGCACGCCTTCGCCGACGCCTTCTTCGCCGAACCCTTCGACCTCGCCGTTCCCCGCCTGTTCCGGGCCTGCTGGCTGCCGCGTACCGGCGGCGGCACGCTCCTGCTGCACCTGCACCACATCGCCGTGGACGGCTGGTCGTTGAGCATCCTGCTGCGCGACCTGGCGGCCGCCTACGCCGAGGACGACCGGCCCGGGGCACCCGCTCCGACCCCGCTGGACTTCGCCGCCTGGCAGAGCGACCGGTTCGCGAGCGCGGCATACCAGCAGCAACGTGCGGAACTCCTGGCGTTCTACGCGGGGTCGGAGGAGCCGCAGGAGCCGCTGCCCGCCCGGGACGCCGGCCCGGCACCGCGGGCACGCCTCCTGCACACCTCGCTCGACGTCGTCCGGCGGGCTCAAGTGGACCAGTTGTGCGCCGAGTTCGGACTGACCCGGTTCCAGGTCCTGCTGAGCGTCTTCTCCTGGTGCCTGTACGGCGTGACCGGCCTGGTCCGCCCGCGCATCGCCGCGCCGGTCGCGGGCCGCCCGGTGCGCGAGTTCGAGAACAGCACGGGCATGATGGCGAACACCGTGCTGCTGCCCCTGACCGTCGCGCCCGGTGAGGACCTGCGCGCGCACCTCGACCGCACCGGGACCGGTACGGCGCAGGTGCTGGGACGCCAGGACGTGGCCTTCACGGACGTCCTGACCGGCTGGGAGGGTGTCGGCGACGGCACACCGGACGGCACACCGTTCGACTTCCTGTTCGTCCTGGAGAACACCGACTTCGGGGCGCTGCGGCTGCCCGGCTGCGTCCAGCGCCCGCTGTGGTGGGCGGCACCGGAGGCCAAATGCCCGATGACGGTCTCCGTGGTCGAGCACACGGACGGACTCGACGTGCTCTGGGAGTACGCGGAGGACCGTTTCACCGGCGAAGACGTCGAGGCGATGGCGGAGCTGTTCCGGCGGGGTGTGGACGCGCTGGCGGCCGGCGGCCGCCGCACCGCCCGTGACCTCGTCGAGCCGTACCGGCGGTCGCTTCCGGAGCACGGGCGCGGACCCGCCCCGGAGCCCGGCTTCACCACGGTCGCCGAAGGCTTCGCCCGGCAGGTCGCCCGCACTCCGGACGCCACCGCGGTCGTCACGGCCGACGGCACCACCCTGAGCTACGCGGCCCTCGACGCCCGAGCCGCGGCCCTCGCCGCGGAGCTGGCCGACCGCTACCCGATCCCGGCCGACGGCAGCCCCTGCCGGGCGGCCCTGTACCTGGACCCCTCCCCCGAACACGTGGTGGCGCTGCTGGCACTGGCGAGGCTTAACGTCACCGCCGTCCCCCTCGACCCCTCCTACCCGGCCGACGTGCTGCGCCGCGTCCTGGCCCGGATCGACCCGCTGTGCGTCCTGACCGCACGGGACAGCTCGCCGACGCTGGACCCGCTGCTCCCGGACGGTGTGGTGCGCCACCTCGTCGTACCGCCGGACCCGGCACCACCACAGGGCGAGGGCACGAGTGCGTCGTACGACGGGCACCCGGATGACCGGCGCACGGCCGGCCCGCCGGCGCACGACGGCGCCCGCCCCCTCTACACGCTGTTCACGTCCGGCTCCACCGGCGTCCCCAAGGGCGTGCAGATCCACGACCGCACGCTGTGCGACCTGATCAGGTGGCAGTCCGGGCCCGGCGGCCTGACCGCCCCCGCGGCCACCCAGCAGTTCTCGATGCTGGCGTTCGACGTGTCCTTCCAGGAGGTCTTCGGGACGCTGTGCACAGGAGGCAGTCTCCATCTCGTCCGTCCCGAGTGGCGTCAGGACGTGCCCGCGCTCCTGGACCGGCTGGAATCCTCGGGCGCCGAGCGGATCTTCATGCCCTACGTGGCCCTGCAACTGCTCGCCGAGTACGCCGTCCGGCTGCACAGGTACCCCTCCCGGCTGCGCGAAGTGGTCACCGCGGGCGAGCAGTTGGTGTGCACCGACAGCATCCGGCGCTGGTTCGCCGGGCTGTCCGGCACACGCCTGTTCAACCACTACGGGCCGACCGAGACCCATGTGGTCAGCGCGCTGTGCCTGGCAGGAGACCCGGAGCGGTGGCCCGAGCGGCCAGCCGTTGGACGCCCGGTGGCCGGCGCGGATCTGCGGGTGGTGGACGCCCACGGCGATCCGGTCCCGACCGGGTGCACCGGCGAGCTGCTGATCGGCGGGACCATGACCACCCGCTGCTACCTCGACGAGCCCGGGTCCGACGAACCCTCGTCCGGTGACCCCCGCTTCGTCGAACTCCCCGGCGCCGGGCTGTTCTACCGCAGCGGTGACAGGGCGTTCTTCGACCGTGCGGGACTGCTGCACTTCGCGGGCCGGGACGACCAGCAGATCAAACTGAGCGGACACCGGCTCGAACTCGGCTCGGTCGAGGCGGCCCTGCTGCGCCACCCCGCGGTGGTCAACGCCGTCGTCGCCCGCGACGGCGACCGGCTGACGGCCGGCCTGGAGGTACGCGGCGACGCACCGTCCGCGGACGACCTGACCGCGCATCTGTCCGCCCTGCTGCCCTCCTACGTCCGCGTGGACCGCTTCCGCAGACTGGAGCGACTGCCCCGCACCCCCAGCGGCAAACTGGACCGGCGGGCGGTGATCCGGGCGCCGGGGGTCGAGATACGCCGTTCCGCGGCCGTCCGCAGGGGCCTGTCGGCCGAGGAGGAGCGGCTCAGCGCCGCCTTCGAGGAGGTCACCGGGTCGGTGATCGCACCGGACCAGACGTTCTTCGAGGCGGGTGCCTCCAGCCTCGCCCTGATGCGCTTCCACCTGCGCTGCACCACGGCACTCGGCTTGCGCTTCAGCGTCGCGGACCTCTTCGAGCACGTCACCGTCCGCTCCCTGGCCCGCCACCTCGCAACCCCCCGGCCGCTCCCTGCGGCGGCCGCGAAGGACGACGAGACCCCGGTACCCGGCGAGCCGATCGCGGTGGTCGGCATGGCGGTGCGGGTACCCGGCGCCCCGGACCTGGCCGCCTTCTGGGAGCTGGTGGTGTCCGGCGGCACCGGAATCCGCCGGATCGACGCGCCGGAAGGAGTCGTCGGCGCGCACAGCACCCTCGACGGCATGCTCGACTTCGACCCGGGCCACTTCGGCATCAGCCCCCAGGAGGCCCGCCTGATGGACCCCCAGCAGCGCCATCTGCTGATGGCCGCCGTGCAGGCCCTGGCGCACGCCGGAGTGGCGGACACCTCGGCCTCACGGGTGGGCCTGGTGGCCGGTGCGGGCGAGAACACCTACTTCCAGTCCCTGCTGCGCGAGGCGGACCCCGGCCGGCTGCCCGACGGCTTCCAGCTCGCCCTGCACCATGACAAGGACTTCCTGGCCACCAAGGTGGCATACCACCTCGGGCTGACCGGCCCCGCGTTCAGCGCCCAGACGGCCTGTTCCAGCTCGCTGGTCGCCGTGCACCTCGCCGCCGGCCTGCTCCGGCAGGGCGAGGCCGACGTGATGCTCGCCGGAGGTGTGCTCGTCGACCCCGGGCTGACCGGCGGGTACCGCTACCGCCCGCAGCACATCTTCTCCGCGGACGGCGACTGCCGGCCCTTCAGCGACGACGCCACCGGCACGGTCGGCGCGAGCGGCGTCGGCGTCGTGGTCCTCAAGACGCTGCGCCGGGCACGCCGTGACGGCGACACCGTCTACGCACTCGTCACGGGCTCCGCGATCAACAACGACGGTGCGGCGAAGATGAGTTACACCGCGCCGTCCCTGGCCGGACAGCGGGAGGTGATCCGGAGCGCCCTGTCCCGCGCCGGACGCACGGGCGCCGACGTCGGCTATGTGGAGGCCCATGGCACCGGCACGCGGCTGGGCGACCCGGTCGAAGTGGGGGCGCTGCGGCAGGCGTTCGACGTGACCGAGTCCGGCCGCTGCGCGCTGAGCTCCGTCAAGAGCCAGCTCGGCCACCTGGGCGCGGCGGCCGGTGTGGTGGGCCTCGTCCGCGCGGTCCTCGCCGTGCACCACGGGACGCTCCCGCCCAGCCTCAACTTCCGTGCCTTCAACCCGGAGATCGGCCCCGATCCCACCCCCTTCCACGTCCCGGCCGAAGCCATGCCCTGGCCCGAGGGGCGTGAACGGGTGGCGGCCGTCAGCAGTTTCGGGATCGGCGGCACCAACGCCCACGTCATCGTGGAGCAGGACACCGGGCCCGCGCCGGTGGCGACCCGCGAGGCACCCGGCTGCCTGGTGCTGTCGGCCTCCAGTGCGGACGCCCTCGCCGCCGACGCCGCCCGGATCGCCGACTACCTCCGGCTTCGGCCCGAGCAGCACGGGGCGGTGCTGCGTCACCTCCGGTCCGGTCGGGTCCCGCGCCGTCTGCGGGCCGCGGCAGCCGTGGCGGACGCCACCGCGGCCGAGCACTGGCTGCGCGCGGTGGCCGCGGGAGCGGTACCGCCCGGTACCGCGGACCCGGACGCCGTGCCTGTCTCCGCGGCCGGCCGTACGGCCCACGACCTCGCTGGGGACTGGATCGCCGGGCGCCCTGTCGACTGGGGGCCGGGCTCCGCTCCGGCACCCTGGGACTTCCCGCCCCCGTCCTTCTCCCTCGCGACGTACGACTTCGACCGACTGCCGGAGGCCACGTCGGTGGCCCCGTCCGGGGCCACGTCGGAGGATACCCCCGAGGGCCCGCCCCGGGAGCCGCTCCGGGAGCCGTTTCGGGAGTCGGGCGAGGATCCGCGTGCGGTCCCGGCCGCCCCGCCCCGACGGCTGCCCCCGGACAACTGGCTGCATCAGCCGCACTGGGTCCGGCTGCACCGCGCCTGCGTCGCCGACACCACCGGACCGGCCGACCGCGCGTCCGCCGTCGTCGTCGTGGCCTCCGGGAACACCCCGCGGGCGGCGCTCGCGCCCTTCAGGGCGGTGGCATCGCGCGTCATACGGGTACACCCGGCCGGCGTCTTCGCCCGTACAGGTCCCGACGCCTACGCCGTGGACCCCGCCGACCCGGCGTCCGTGCGCCTGCTGCTCGACGCGCTGGCCGAGGAAGGCGTCCCGGTCCGCGTCGGCACGGAGTGGGTGCACGCCCTGCCCCTCGACGTGACGGGGCCGGTCGGTCCCGGCACCCTGGAGCAGGCCCGTCGCACCTGCCTGGACAGCACGGCCGCCCTGGCGCAGGCGCTGGCCGGGCTGGACGGCTCCCCCCGTGTGTGGTGGCTGTCGTACGGCGCCCGGCCCGTGGCGGGAGCGGTGGACAGACCGGAACTGGCACTCCTGGCCGGGCCGGTCGAGGTCGCCCCTCAGGAGTCCGCCCTGCGCGGCCACTGGCTCGACCTCCCCGACGGCGACCTGAACCGCTGGGCCGGACACGTGGCCTCGGTCGTCGCGGGAACACGTGACGCCGGTCGTCCCGACGGTCATCCCGACGAACCGGCCCTGCCGCGCCAGCTCGCCCTGCGGCAGGGCTACTGGTGGCGGCCGGACACCGTACCCGTACCGGAGCGGGAGCCGGTGGGCACGCGGTCGCTCCTGCCGGCCGGAGCGGACACCGTCCACCTGGTGCTCGGCGGCACGGGCGGTATCGGCCGCGCCGTCGCCGCCTGGCTGCTCGAACACACCCGCGGCCGGGTGCTGCTGCTGTCCCGAAGCCCGCGGCTGCCCGAGGAGTTGCACGGATGGGCCGACCGCGTGGGCCTCGTCCCGGCGGATCTCGCGGCCGTGCCCGTGCACGAGGTGGCGGCGGCCGTCGCCGACCGCACCTCGCGGCTGGACGGCGTCGTGCACGCGGCCGGTCTCGGGCACGGCGGGCTGCTCCTACGTCGCGACGCCACCGCGATGCGCGACGCCGCTGCGGTCCGCGAGAACGGCGCACTCGTCGTCGAGCACCTGATCGGAGCCTTCCGTCCGGAGATCGCGGTCTACTGCTCCTCCATGTCCGCGCTGCTCGGCGGCGTCGGCCAGAGCGACTACGCGGCGGGCGCGAGCCTCCTGGACGGCTTCGCCCACCACCGCGCCACCGACACGGAGACGACCGTCCGGATCGGTATCGACTGGGACATCTGGCGCGAGACCGGAATGGCGACCCGCGTCCTGCACACGGACAGCCGTCATCAGGCCCACCTGGCGGTCGGCCTGACGGTCGAGGAGGGCAAAGCGGTCCTCGGCCGGGCCCTCGCCCTGCAACTGCCGCAACTCCTCGTGTCCACCACCGACATCGATGTCTCCCGGGTCTTCTACGCTCCCGCCGGGACCGCGGACGGGTCCTCGGGCTCCGCACCGGCGCACCCGACGGCCGCGGCGGAGGAACCCCCCGATGCCGGCGGTTCCGCGGCGCGCGCGGACGCCATGGCCCGGGTGGTCCGGGATCTGCTGGGCGTGGCCGAACTGGACCCCGAGGACTCCCTCTACGACCTGGGCGCCGACTCGCTGACCCTGATCACTCTGATCGCGCAGACCGAGGACGACTACGGCGTCGAGGTCGACCTGGCCTCCTTCAGCCACCGCGTCAGCCTCACGGAGATCCTGAAGCACATCGAGGCGGCCCTCACCACCGCCGAGCCCACCGCCGAGCCCGCCGCCGAGCCCACCGCCGGACAGACCCCCGGACCCACCACCGTGGCGGCCGATGGCACCTCCCGGGTCGTCCTCGACATCTGGCAGGAGGGAACCGGTCCGTCCGTCCTGTGCCTGGTGCACCCCGTGGGCGGCGACATCCAGGCCTACCGCTCCCTGGTGGCGGCGCTCGGGCCCGCGCCGACGGTGTGCCTCGTCGCCGACCCGGCACTTCGCGACGCCGAGATGCCCGCATGGTCACTGGCCGAGCAGGCCCGTCACTACGAGGCGGCACTGCGTGACCGCTTCGGCGGCCCGGACCACCGGCTTCACCTGGCCGGATGGTCCTACGGCGCCCGGGTGGCGATGGAGATGGCGGGCCTCGCCGAGTCGGCGGGCCGGCCACTGGAGGCGCTCTACCTGCTGGATCCGCCACCGCCCCGGGCGGAAGCGCTGGTCACCGCCTACGACGAGGCGCACCTGGAGAAGGTGTTCGCCGCCGAACTCGGCGCCGGTGCCTCCTCGTTGCCGACCGAGCACGCACAGGCGTACGCCGAGAGGCTGGCCCGCTGCTGCCGCGCCAACCTGCGCAGCCTCGGGGAACACCGCGTACGGCCTCTCGTCTCCGTCCCCACGTACCTGTGGCTGGCCGAACACCCCACGGCGGGCATGCCCGTCCCCACGCACCCTGAGCAGCCGGACCGGCAGTGGAGCACCTGCCTGCCCCCGTCCGCCGTCCTCAGGCATCTGCCCACGGACCACTACGGCGTCGTCGCGGCACCGCACGTGGACAAGGTGGCCGAGACCCTCAGGGCGGCACTGGCGCCCCCGGGTTCCGGTACCCACCCGACCGCCGGCCTGTAAACCCCGTCCCGCTCTGGAGGTTGCCATGGAGTCATACGAACGCGAAGCCCTGGAAGCGGTGACCACGCGTCCCGTGGGCCCCTACCGCACGCTGACCGTCGAGCGGATCACCCCCGTGCTGGGGGCGGAGGTCTCGGGCGTCGACCTGTCACAGGAGATCCCGGCGGAGCAACTCGACGAGATCCGGGCCGCCTTCCGCGACCACCACGTCCTCGTCTTCCGCGACCAGACGATCACCGCGGAGCATCACAAGCGCTTCGCCGCCGCCTTCGGCGAACTGCGCCCCGTCAACCCGCCGCCGCCCGAGGGCGATCCCTACATCCTGGAGATCCGCACCGCGTCGGCCGCGGCGGACGTGGCGGGCAACGGCTGGCACGCGGACGGCACCGCCGACGCCGAACCGTCACTCGGGTCGATGCTCTACATCACCGAGACGCCGGAACCGGGGTGCGGCGGGGACACCCTCTTCGCCAACATGCACCTCGCCTACGAGATGCTGTCCCCGGCCATGCGCGGCCTGCTGGACCCGCTGACCGCGATACACGACGGCGCGCAGGCCCTGGCCGGGTACACGCCGCCCGCCGACTACGTCATCCCCAAGAGCGAGCACCCGCTCATCGCCCGGCACCCCGAGACCGACCGCAGACTCCTGTACGTCAACAAGGCCTACACCAGCCGGATCCCGCAGCTCTCCGCCGACGAGAGCCGGGCCCTGCTGGACGTGCTCTTCGACATCGTCGCCCGCAGGCCGGTCCTGCACTGCCGCGTCCGCTGGACGCCGGGCACCCTGGTCTTCTGGGACAACCGGTGTGTCCAGCACCATGCGACGTACGACTACTACCCCTACGCCCGCTACGGCCAGCGCGTCGCCATCAACGGCGGTCCCGTCAAGGGCTGATGCTCTGACCGGGTGAGGCGTCGTGCAGGACCCCGGTCCTGTCCGACGCCCCACCTGCCCGGTTCGACCGGCACGAGCGGGTGCCGTACGACATCGACGCGAGTTCGGCAGGGCGTGCGCGGACACGGCATGATCAGGGGATGGACGCCGTGGAAGACCCGAAAGGCGGTGGGGACGTGGACGACCGGACGGGGATCACGTCGCCGGCACAGGCCGCGAACGACCCCCTGGTGCTGGCCTTCGGCAGACTGCAGGGGGCGGCGAACCGGCTCGGGTACGTCCTGGGCCGGGATCTGGAGCGGCAGTGCGGTATCACGCACCTCACCTTCGAGGTGCTGCTCATTCTGGGCCGGGCCGGAGGCGCGGGGCTCTCCATGCGGGCCATCGCCCAGGAGCAGGTGCTGACGACGGGCGGCGTGACCCGGCTGGTGGACCGGATGGAGGCGGCCGGGCTGGTCGAACGCGTCGAGGACCCCGGCGACCGGCGCGGGAAGCTGGTGTCCCTCACCGAGTTGGGAGCGCAGACCAGCGTGCGCGCCGCGCGCCTGCACGTGGAGAACATCCGCCGCTATTTCCTGGAACCGTTGCCGGCCGAGGACCGGGAGCGGTTCGCGGAGGACCTGCGCATCCTGAGCCACTCGGCCCGGGACATCCTGCCCCGGCTGCCCTGAAGAGCGTCACCCTTCGGCGTGCCATGCTGGCGGAATGAGTGATCGACGCGCCGTTGCCATCGTCCGCTGGGCAGGTCAGGACCCGTGCGACGAAGGCGGGCCGGCCGCGCTGCTGGCGGCCTACCATCTGCAGACGCAGGCGGAGAAGGGCGAGGCTGTCGCGGATGCCGACGGGTTGCCGGACCGCTACCGGGCGGAAGTCCTGGATCCGCGCGTCGCGTTCGCCGACGATGTCGTGCTGCTCGCGTCGAGTGGGCGCACCGCCGTCGGCTGCCTGGTGGTGACCGCTCCCGTCGGGCGGCGGTGCGAGATCAAGAGGCTCTGGACCGTTCCCGAATTCCGGGGCCGGGGCATCGCGTCCGACCTGGTCGACGCCGCGCTCGCACATGCCGCGGACAGCGGCGTCAGCACGGTACGGCTGTCGGTGTGGCGGTGGCGGGCGGCCGCCATCGCCCTGTACGAGCGGCTCGGCTTCACCGTCACCGACTCCTGGGACGAGCGGGACCGACTGGTCTGCATGGAGCGCGCCGTGTGACCGCAGCCGTGCGCGTATCCTCCGGGGATGGTTGATCAGCGCTCGGTCGACGTCGGTGGGGTCCGGCTGGCTTGCCGGGTGTCGGGGCCTGCCGATGCTCCGCCGCTCGTCCTGCTGCACGCGCTGG
The DNA here is from genome assembly GCF_040634175.1 of Streptomyces sp. NPDC007162. Lineage (NCBI taxonomy): Bacteria > Bacillati > Actinomycetota > Actinomycetes > Kitasatosporales > Streptomycetaceae > Streptomyces > Streptomyces sp. NPDC007162. Next base: position 2,141 of record NZ_JBEYFC010000072.1, on the reverse strand, counting down.
GTGAGGACGCCACCGACTGGGAGGCGGTCGTGCCCGCCCTCGCCCGGAGTCGCAGGGTGTACGCCCTCGATCTTCGCGGTCACGGCCGCAGCGACTGGCCGGGCGACTACTCGCTGGAACTCATGCAGGCCGATGTGGTCCGGTTCCTGGACGCGCTGGCACTGGGACCGGTCGATCTGGTCGGGCACTCCATGGGCGGGATCGTCGCGTACCTGATCGCGCAGGACCATCCGCGGCGGGTGAGCCGGCTCGTCCTGGAGGATGTGTCGGCCCCCCGTCCCCGGAACCCGAACACCCCGGTGAGGCCGGACGGAGTCCTCGGCTTCGACTGGGAGACGGTGCCGGCCGTCAGACGGCAGATCGACAGGCCCGACCCCAGGTGGCTGGACCGACTCGGCCGGATCACCGCCGCGACCCTCGTGCTCGCCGGCGGCCCGGACAGCCATGTTCCCCAGGAGGGCGTCGCCGAACTCGCCCGCCGCATCCCCGGTGGGCGACTGGTGACCGTTCCGGTGGGGCACCTGATCCACCGAGCGGCACCGGAGGCGTTCACCGAGGTGGTCTCGGCGTTCCTGGCGGACGGTATCCGTCCCGCCCGTGGCCCGTCACGCGTCCCGGGAGTGCAGCAGCCGGCCGCCCGCGGCGAGGCCGGCGAAGGCCCACAGGGCCGGCAGTCCGAGTCCCTCCCCGGGGCCGACGGGCAGCTCGCCGATGCCGACGGTGGCCTGGACGGCCAGGCCGGCGGTCATCGGGGAGATCTGCTGGAGGTGATGCTGCCAGTCCGGGCCGGCGACGACCCGGGCGAGGATCGGGAGGACGAACAGCAGGGCCAGGACGATCCCGGTCGCGGTGGCCGAGTTCCGTACGGCGAGCGCGATACCGAGGCTCAGCAGGCCGATCAGGGCCAGGTGCAGGACCGAGCCGACCGCGGCCCGCAGGGTGGGCCCGTCGGCCAGTGACAGGGCGGTGCAGCCGTGGGCCCTGGTGAAGCCCCGGCCGGACTCGACGACCCGTCCGACGAGGAGGGAGCCGAGCACCGAGACCACGCCGGCCACGGGCGTCACGGCCGTGGGAACCGTCGCCTTGGACACCAGCACGGTCCCGCCCTGGCCGTGGCCGCGTCCGGCCACGGCGACCAGCGGATCCGCATCGTGCTGTTCGGCCGCGCTCACCCCGGTCGCCGCCTACCGCGGACTCGCCCGGCGGGCCGCCGCGCACAGCCGTGAACAGCGTGCCGTCCGGCCACCGCGGATGCCCGCTCGCGCATGCCGAGGAGCCCGTGCCCGGACGCAGCAGGGTCGGCGGCAGCGCGGTGGACAGACGCAACAGCCCGATGACCAGGGTCAACTGCACTGCGGCGACGCTGCCTTCGCGGGCCGCGCCGGTGGTGGCGGCCGCGAGTGTCCGGGGGGACGGAGCCGTGCGCGGCGACGAACTCCGCGAGGGACTCGGTGACCGCGGCCGGCCCCAGAAGCGTGGTGAACACGGCGGGAGCGCGGATCACGTCGGCCAGTACGGCAGCGGGTACCGGGCGGGAACCTCCTCCCGGAAGGTGACAGAAGTGTGCGGCCGCCCCCCGTGGGAGGGACGGCGGCGGGTGGCTCCGCTCAGCAGGCCTGCTTCCGGAGGTGGCCGACAGGGCGCTCGTGCTCGGTACGAGCGGCCGCGAGGAGGAGCCGCCAGGACGTCACCGTCGGCCGGCGTCGCAGGAGACCGCGCCTCTCACGCTCCGTCATCCCGCCCCACACACCGTGCTCCACACGGTTGTCGAGGGCGTAGGCGAGGCACTCGGTGCGCACCGGGCACCCCGTGCAGACAGCCTTCGCCCGGTTCTGGGCGGCCCCTTCGACGAACAACTCCTCAGGATCGGCGGTACGGCACTTCGCCCGCGCCTGCCACTCCTCGCCAGCACTGACCGCCATGGTGCCGTCCCCTCCCGTTCCCATGCCGCCCGCCACGTAGACCGGGGCGATCCAGCGACGGTACGCCTCTCGCCCCGACCACAGGATTCTCCGTCCGACAGCAATCCGATCGGGTGACGGCTTTATTGACAGCAGCCGACAACGCGCTACGTCGCCCTCGGATGCCTGGCCGACCGTGTTCCCCGAGGCGGTCGGACCATTCCGCCGCCCCCCGGCCCC
>NZ_JBEYFC010000071.1:13483-26844 GCF_040634175.1 Streptomyces sp. NPDC007162 | reverse complement strand
TGGGCGGCCGAGCCGGCCGCCCAGAGCGACACGTTCCGGCAGAGGTTCGGCGTCGAGTCCGGCCCGGTGCCCAGCCCCCTGCTGCGCGGCCTGCAGACCAGCGTCGCGGAGGCGGTCAACGACCACTTCGAACAGATCTTCAGCGGCACCGGCCCCCACGCGGAGCTGTTGCGGGACTGGAGGGACACGTACCGCGCGCTCACCGACCAGAGCCGCATCCACACCGTGCTGCTTCGCCACCAGGCCCGCAACGCCGCGACGGCGACCGCGCAGACCGCCTTCGCGGAGCATCTCGCGGCATGGCGGGAGGCCCATCCGGACCTCGAGTTGTCCGAGGCCGACATCGCACGGGCGAAGGCGGGATGGGACGAGCGGCTGCTGTCCGCCTTCGACACGGTCTTCGGCGCGGAGGCCGCCACACCCGCGGATCTGTCGAGCCGTGTGCCGGGGTGGGACTGGCAGGTGGCACACGAGGCCCGCGACCTCGCGTCCCACTTCACCTTCGAATCCGGCGTCGCGGCGGCGCTGAGGGGCGCGGACAGGTCCTTCGAAGCGCTCAGCCGCGACCGGGGTGTCGAAGGCGCCACGCTGGACGAGATCCTCGACCAATTCGCCACCGACTTCGTCGACGGTTACCAGCGCCACTTCGCACCGCGGCCACTGTCGGATTCCTGGGCGGACAGCGCGGTCGCGAACACGGACCGCTCGGCCACCGCACAGGCCGCCGAAGCCGACGACACCACCGAGCCGGTGTCCTCCGGCGTTCCGCAGGAGCCCCTCGACGAGGCCCTGGCGCACCGCGGGGACACGCAGCCGCTGTCCACAGCCTCGCAGGCCGATCCGGCAGGCGCCACCGGCAGGACGCTGCCGCCTCCGCAGGGCACGGCGGTCACCCAGCAGGGGACGGCACAGACACCGGCGAGCGCCGCGGTGAGTACCACCACCGGCCTGCCCGCACACCTGCTGGGGCTGCCGGCCGACGCCCTGTACCGGGAACTGCCCTTGCTCGGGGAGGCCGACCGGGAGGGTCTCGCGTCGGATCCGGGTGTGGTCGACACGCTGCGCCGACAGCTCCCCGCTTGGGAGTTCGCCTCGGCGGCCGCACATCTGATGGTGCGGGTTCCGGCCGGCGTCGAACAGCCGGTGTCCGCTCGCAACGAGGCGCAGAAGACGATCGCGCGGATGCTGCATGATCCGGATGTTGCTGCGAAGCTGCTCAAGGGCGGCTCCACGGTGCTGGTGGTGCCCAAGAGCCAGAAGATGACCTCTTTCGAGCCGTTCCTTCATCTGAAGGGGAAGAAGGTCTCCCCGGCGGAGAAGCGAACGTGGGACGAGACCCGCGGAGTCGGCAGCCAATCGGCAGCGGTCACCGAGGAGAACCTTCTGGGAGAGAAGACGGGAGTTCCCGGTGCCCAGGTTTATGAGGATGGATACTCGACGACCGTGCACGAGTTCGCGCACACCATCCACCTGTACGGACTGAGTGAACAGCAGAAGCGGCTCATCGACCGCGTCTACCGCAGCAAGCTGGCCCCGCCGAAGAAGGGCCGCCCTGAGGCGCAGTGGCCGGACGGGCCGCTGCGGGCCGTGCCCGGCGGGCCGGCCAACTACTCGTCACACAACGCGTTCGAGTACTTCGCGCAGCTCAGCACGGCGTACCTCGGCGCGAACGGCGGCCTGGACCCGTATACCAAACTGCCGCGCAACAACGGATGGCGGTATGTGGTCAAGCACGAGAAGCCGCTGCTGCCGCTGCTGCGCAAGCTCTACGGCCCGCCCGCGCGCCACGCGGAGCTGGAAACGTTCAATCCGTTTCAGCGCACCACGGCTGAGAACGAGATGTACGAAACCCAGCGGGAGTTCTGGGACGGCGTGGAGAACACCTACGGTCCGCAGCCTCATGGGCCCGTCCCTCCGGCCGTCAAGCAACATGCTGCCGGCCAGAACGTTGCAGGCCAGTACGCCGGTTCTGGGAACCAGAACGTGGCGCCACCGCCGCCGCCGGCGGAGGAGGTCGAGGAGGAACTGCCGAGCCTGGTCGAGTATGACGACCAGGGCGAAGCCACCGGGGTTCTGGAGTGGCCGGACATCCTGGCCTCGTCCTGGTATCAGGGGTTGCACCCGGGCCAGCAGCAGCGACTGCGTTCGGTGGAGGACTTCAGTGGTCTGCGCGACGCGCTGGAGCAGACGCGTAACACGGTCGTCGCGGCGGTGGACGGGGGCGCCCGGTCAGAGGATGTCGAGTTCCTGACGAACGCGCTGCGGCTGCGGGGCAACCTCAGCGCGTACGACCCGGCGATGCTGCCGATGCTCCCCCAGCTGATGTCCTCGGCCGCCGACGCGGGGCAGCTGTCGCTGGTCACAGGCTCGGTTGCCGACTTCGGGCAGCATGTGCCCTACACCGATCTGATCGTTCCCCATCCGGGGCCATGGGCGACGCGGGAGGGGCCGAACGGTCTGGCGCAGGTCCTGGAGCACGTCATGGGGCCCCACAGCAGGGCGTGGGTGCTGACGGACAACGAGTTGCCGGGTGGTAGCCAGTCAAACGAGCTCGCGGCGCACATCGAGGCGACCAACGAAAACAACCGTGACACCCCGGGGTACGTCCCGCTCCAGGTCGAGATCCACGAGCCGGACATCCAGTGGGACGAGCATCGCCAGGTGACCGATGTCGGCGGCGTGCCGCTGGTGATCCGTCACCAGGGGCCCTTCCGCCTCGTCACGGTCGTTCGCGGCGCCGGGTCACCGAGCACCCAGCCGGCCGACGTCGCTCTGGCACCGCCGCCGCCAGTCCGTCACGCCCCGGCGCCACCGCCGGCCCTGACCGCGGTATTCGGCCCGGACATCGCAGGTCATCAGATGTTCGACGGCATGGTGTACGCACTGCGCGTACTGGAAGCTGCGCGCGCCGGACACGTCCGCTTCGGCTCCGGTCAGATCGACCTGCCGGGGATCACCCGGCTGATCCGCCACCTGGAGCCTTCGGCTGCGGTGACTGCGGCGGAGGCGTTCGAGGCGCTGAGGACCGCGACCAGTGCCCACCGGCGCGGGCGAGCCGGAAGCCTGGCCGCGATAGCCGCGTACCAGCTGCAACTCGCGGGTGTCCTGGCCGTTCACACCACGCTGACCGGTTCCGTCTCCCCGCGGCAGGTGGGGCGGCACTGGACCGGGGCGTCCGGTCTGCGGTTCGTCCAGGGCCATGTGGGCGAGCGCCGGTCCGGCCGGTGGAACGAGTCGCCGGCCCCCTGGGGGGACGCGGTGTGGGTGCTCATCCCGCAGCGGGCGGACTCCGGGCTACTCCTGCTCCCTGACGAGCACGGCAGGGAGTACGAGGTGGACGACGAGGAGTACGCGGAGGTGGTCGCCCATGACCCGGAGCGGCCTGCGGAAGCCCAGGTGCTGCTCCTGGTCAAGGACGCGGACCGAGGGCACGGCCTACTGCCGAGGCTCGTGGCCGACCGGGCGGGGACCCGGGTGTGGTATAGCAGCGGCATTCCGCGGCTGGGGACCAGGCGGCAGGACGACGGCACCGTGGCGGCGATGCCCTACCTGCAAGACCCCGGCGCCGAGGACGTGCCGACAGGCATCTGGCTGCCCGCCGATCCAGGGCAGCTGGCCGCCGACCCGCAGGCCGTCGTGAGAGCTGCGGACGGTACGGTCTTCCCCGACACGGACGTGCGGTCGTACCTGCTGACGACCCCGGACGGACAGCGGCTGAACGGGGCGGCTCTCCTCAACACGCTGCACACGGCCCAGCTGGAGATCGCCCTGCGCAGCCTGCCGTGGGTGCGGCACTACACCGACCGGATCGACGGGATCCCCGGCATCAGAAGGGCCAGCGAGGGAGAACTCCAGGACCTGCCCTGGTCGCTCCGCGACACCTTCATACTCGCCCTGCACGGTGACCGCGGACGCGCCACGGTGGCGAGGGAGAGCGACGGACGCGACTACTACGTCCGGAACGAAGAGTTGGCCCGCTTCATCGACCGGTTCCTGACCATGCTGAACGTACCGGCGAGCAAGCCGGTGTCGGTGGTCGGGTGCGAGTGGGGGCATCAGGTACCGAGCCGCGACCGGCTGGAAGCCCCCTCCGTCGGGCAGGTGGCGGCGAACGTCACCCGCCGCGACTTCTACGTGAGCGACGCACAACTGGAGCCCAGGGAGGAGGAAGGGCAAACGCCTCCGCGGTTGATCCGAACGGTCGACCCGGGAAAGCCGGCGCCCCGGTGGAGTCGGCTCCCGCCGGAACCCGACACGGACACACTGGCGGAACTGGCCGATCTCGCCGGGCTGCCGACACGGCTGCCGCAGAGGACGACACGAGCGCTGCGGTGGGTGCGAGCGCTGCGGGAACTCTTCGGGCCCGGCATCGACACCGATCCCCGGCTACAGGCGCGCTTCCATGCCCTGGTGCGGGGGTTCGGGGCGCTGGAGCGGCGCCGGCTCCGCATTCCCGGGAACGCCCCGGCCGGGCCGCTGACCTGGGCGGAGCTGGACGACATCGCCGCTGCCTGGCCCGGAAGCGGCAACGAGAGCCGGACCCTCAACGGGGACCTGCTCACCGCGTTGCTGCGCCGAGCCCTGGACGGCGAACAGCACGCGTCCGGCCATGCCGGGTACATCGCACCCAGCGGCGTCGGCCCCGGGAGCACGCCGGACGCCCAGGCGAACCCCGCACACTCGCTGGTCCAGGCTCCGGCTGCGGCCGCGCAGCCGCCACTGCCACCGCCGCCGGACACCGTGCAGCAGGGGGGCGCAGGAGCCCCGCAGAGCGTGGCGTCCGTGGGCGGGGCGGCTCCGGCGGCCTTCCCGGCCGTGCAGGAGCCGCGGTTCCCCGGCTTCTTCACCGGGCCCCTGCGGACGCCCTACCTGGAACGCTCGGCACGCTACGGCCAGGCGGTCGCGCGGACGCTGGCGGCTGATCCGCTGGTCCGCGAGCACCTTCAGATGGCGCTCAGGAACGTCGTGCGGAAGTTCCGGAGCGTGCCCGGCGGACTGACGCCCACCATCCTTCGACTGCTGCACAACCGGTCCTCACTGACCGGTTTCGATGCCGTCGCCGCAGAAATGCGCCTGCTCGATTCCGCCAACCCGCCGCCGTTCGAGGAACTGATCAGCTCGTTTCACCGGGTGGCACCGCACTTCGCGTGGGCGGCACAGGTGCCCGCCACAGTCGGCATCCGGCCGCTCAGCGCCGCGTGGGACGGCGAGATGCGGCGACGCGGTTACCGGGGATCACGTGAACTGACACCTCCTCAGCTTCAGCAGGCATGGGACATCGAGTTGATGCTCCGCGTCCACCGGCATCTCGGGCGGGACTCCGGTGACGCGTTCATGTTCCGGGACGCGGTGGCGGGATGGTTCCTGTCGCGTCCGGACGCGTTGCCGTGGGAGTGGTTCCTGGACGTCTCGCACCGGGTGGGGTTGTGGGACAGGCAGGTGGAGCCCGACCCGTGGCTGACGGACATGTCCCGGGTGCACGGGTGGATGCACGGCGATCTCGATCCTCGGGTACGGCTGCAGCACGGCAGCCTGGCGGGCGACCCGGCGCTGCGCGACGCACTGAAGCCACCGCATGTGTTGCTGTACGCAGAGCAGACTGTGCCGCTGCTGAGCGCGGAGGTCACCGGGCCCGGAGGGTGGTTCGATCCCGGCGTCGTCCTGGGGCACGGTCTGAGCCAGGTCGTGGGGCTGACCGAGCCGGCGGCGAGTCTGTGGCGGGAGCGCCGGGAGGCGCTGCGCGACTTGCTGCGCAACCCGGCCACTCTGGAGGCGCTGCGGCAGCTCTCGCCCGGGCACTCCATGGCGCTGACGCTGGTGTCCGGTCCCGACGCGCGGCTCTTCGATTCTGGAGTGCGCAAGGAAGGGCCGCGGGCGCTGGAGCGGCTGCGGGAGCTCATCCGTACGGCGGGCGCGGAAGCGGATCCTGAGGACAGGTCGACCTGGCCGCTGCTGATGCTGCGCGACCCCGCTGTTCGGGCCGTGATCGGCCGGTCCGCCCCGGCAGCGGAGGTGAGGGCGGCGGTCGCCGCGTTCGCGCAGAACGCGGACGAGCTGCTGCTGGCCGAGGTGCGCGGCCATGCGTCGATGGCCGAAGAGGCGCTGGACACGTTGCCGGCGAAACCTGCGGACGGCCGCTCGGCGCTGTACGTCCGGACTGCGCCGGGACCGCTGTTCGGAGGGACGAGCATGTACCCGGGCGACGGCAAGGAGATGCAGCTCAGCGCGTTCCGCCCCGGGTCATCCGACCGTGCCGCAGCGTTGAAGGACCTCAGTGAGCAGCTCAGGCGGGGCCAACCGGGGACCCGGCACGGGGTAGTGCTCGAAGTCTTGCGGCCGCTGTCGTTCCGTGAGACGTCGGTCTGGTCGCTGACGCCGGGGAAGCGCACGGTGCAGTCTCCCCAGACGACGAGACTGCGGACCCTGGGGCGCACCTACGGCAGGGACGGGAGGAGCGGCCTGTGGTACGAGCACATCTTCCTCACCGAGGTGCCGCGGCCGACGTCCAAGATCGCCTGGGACAACGAGGTCCTGGTCCGGGACATCCGCACGCCTCACGGGGTGCTGTTCGGCTACTCGAGCTACACCGCTCGCGACATGCTCGACCGCGAGGCTCCCTTCTCGCGCTTCGCTGAAGTGACGCACCACAAGCTCTGGGACAGCCAGAAGAGGACGGCGGTCGGCCCGTCGCGGCCCTGGCCACTGCCATCCGGAATCGAACCGCAGACCGGTAAACCATGGTTTGTCATCAGTGCCGCGCACGGCTCGCCCCACTCCATCGCCGTCCTCGGGCGGTTCGGTCCCAAGCTCCTGAGCGGCACGCAGAGCGGGGCAGAGTTCGCCCGGCGGCTGGCCGAGGCGGGGGTGGCCGACGGCACGCCCCTGCTGCAGTGGCAGTGTTCGGTTGGCAGCAGGCGCCCCGGCCTGCCGTCGGTGGCGCAGCAAGCGGTCGACGAGCATCCGCCGCAGCGCGCCTCCTTCGCGGGAAACACCACCGTCGCCAACTACCCCGTTGCTTCGGACCATGTGCTCCTCATGCCAGGGTGGGGCGCGGCACCCGGCCTTGAGTTCGTGAAGGTCCAGCCGCGGACCCAGCCCCGTGCGGGCGCGCCGGTGCCCTCGACCGAGTCGTACTTCGCCGGTCAGGCAGCGCGCTATCCGATGGGTGGCCCCGAGTGGTTCGCCGCCACGAACATCTACGATGCGGCGCTTGCCGAGCGGCTGTCCCAGGATCAGGCCGCGCTCAGCCTCATGCGCGAGGTCGTGAAGGCGATCGCGGACACCAGCCGGTACGGGGTGCCGGTCGACGCCCACCGGCCCGGGGTGTCCCTGGACGAGTTGACCGACATCGCGCGCGCCGCCGCACACACCAGTTATCCGGGTGCCGCAATCGCGAAGGGCATCGACCCGGCGGCGCGGGCACAACTCGCCATGGAGCGTGGAATCCAGTTGCATGCGGTCGACATGCCGAGCACGCTGCCGCTGTACTGGCTGTACCGGGATCTGGACCTGCCTGCTGAGCGCTTCCCCGCGTTCGTGCGGGCGGTGTTCGGCTGGGGGCTGACCAGGCGGCATCCCCTCTTCCTGCTGTTGTTCGATCTGCAGCGGTCCGGGATGAGCGCGAACCGGGCGGCGCTCACCGCGGCGCTGGCCGGCAATGGTCCGCATCTGTACGGCCTGGTCGACACGATGTTCGCGCCGCGTGAGGGGCTGCCCGCGGGTGATCTCGCGGATCGCCTGCGTCCGCCGCACTGGCGGATGCACACCGAAGGCATGGCCTACCTCGCGGCGGCCCCGGACGGCGTCCAGGTGCCGCAGGGGCTGATGCGGGCCGTGCGGATGCTCTCGGCATCCGAGGACGTGCCGCCGATCCCGGTGGGTGAGGGGTCGCAGCTGGGCGCGGACGGCTGGCCGAACCGGTACGCCGCGGCCCGCGACTGGAACGACGGATCGCTGGACCGACTCGACTCCGCGCACGTCACCGCGTTGTACCTGCTCAGCCACGACGACAGCCGCATGTTCCTGGAATCGGGTGCCGACCAGCTCCCGTTCGCCCAGGGCGCTGCGATGCTCGCGCCGGTGGTGCGGGCGGAGATCGACCGGGCGGTGGACCGGGCACGGCACGGTCAGGGTCTGCCCCTGCCACTGCTGCTGCGACATCCGGTTCTGCACAGCGAGATCGAACGGATAGAGCATGCCGCTCCGGGCAGCGACGAGTTCAACGACGCCCACCAGAAGTTGCTGGACAAGGTTCCTCTGCTGGCCCACTTCCTGCGTTACCAGATTCCCGCCCACTTGGGGCTGGCGGCGGAGGGACTGGCGAAACGGCCACCGGTCAACCGCTCGGTGTACCTCGCCTTCAAGTTGCCGACCGAGGGGGCGGGCGCAGCCCTTGGAAGGCTGAACGTTTCACAGTTCCAGCAGGTCAGGCTGGATGAGGCGGAGGCACTGAGGGAGCTGGGAACGGATCAGCCCCCGGCTCTCCGGGCCGTCGTCGAAGTGGCCGACTCGACGGCCCGTGACGTCACGGCACTCGCGCACGACCCCAGCCGGAGTCAGGTCCGGTACGCCGACGCGACCGAGCTGGCCGTGACATCGCGCGAGATCCGCACGGACAGCGAGGGCAACACCTACGAGCTGCTGCACGCCGTGGAGCTGCCGTCAGTGGACCGGCGGAGCGCGCTGGAGGCGGTGAAGTCCGTCGCCGAAGCCGCGGAGACCCAGGTCGCACCGCTGCCGGGCAGCAATGCGCTCACCCAGAGTCCCGCCCACGAGCACCCTGCGCAGATGTCCTCCGCGGTCGCCACCACATCACAGGCGCCCGCTCAACTGTCCTCCGGCGTGACGTCACGGATGCCGGACGTGCTGCCCCAGGAGTCCCCTGCCGACCGGCGCCGGGACACCGGTCCCGAACCGGTCGGAGACGTACCTGATCCCTGGCTCACCAACGCGCCTGCCGCCCCGGCCCTTCAGGCCCCAGGACACATGGCGCTCCAGCAGGCGGGACCGTCGCAGGTGTCGGCACCTCACCTTTCGGATCCCATGGTGCGGTTCCCCGACCTGTATTTCGGGGACCGGTCCAAGTGGCTCAAGACGGCACTGCTCTTCGAGCGTGCGATCGGCCGTGTGATGGCCGCGTCCGATCGATGGCGCCGGACCGCCCAGAGGACCCTGATAACACTCCGAGGCCGCCTGGCCGGCGCCTCCGGTGGCTACCGCCTGTTCTTCCCGCCCGGTCACACATACTCGAGTGCTCAACGGGAGTACCGGAAGCTGATTTCCACCCAGAATCCCCCTGCGCTGAGTGCGGTGATGGAGGCGGTAGCGCGAGGAGCGGCGGTCCACGCGCGGAATACGGGACTGCCGGAGCCGGCTCCGGTGGACCCGGCCCTGACCGCCAGGCTGACCGCACTGGGTCATCCGCTCGTCGACGAGCGAGTGGCCGAGAAGGCCGAGCGGATCCGCGAGGCCGAGTTGCTGATGCGGGTCTACCAGGACCTGAACGTGCCCGACGAGAACCCGCTGGCCTTCCGCAACGCGGTACTGGGCTGGATGCTGCCGCAGGACCCTGCCCCCACCCTGGGGGAGCTCCTTGGCGCCGCTCAGCGGGCCGGGGTCGCGGAGAAGGACGGCTCGCACGTGCTGGAGCCGGACCTGCGGACAGCATCTTCCGTGGAAGCCGACGCGTCCCAGCTGTATGGCCTCGTGCCTTTCCTCCTCGCCCCCGAAGCACAGTTGGCAAAGGGACCGCTCGCCGGCGACGCGGGGCTCCGGGCGGCTGTCGTCATCCTGCCGCACCAAATCGCATACAGCGATTGGGCCGGGAACCTGGTCAGTCCGCATCTCACCGGTGGCCTGAGCCTGAAAGACCTCAGGAGCGGGGTGGCGGACACCATCCTCGGCGGTTCCGTCACCCGCCAGGGAACTGATGCCTGGTTGCTGCGCCGGGACTCCTTCCGGCGGTGGATGGGCACCTACCGCCGCACCCCCCCGGAGATCCGGAGCGCCCACCGGGTGGCGTTGTTCCTGCTTGGCGGAGATGACGCCAAACTCATGGACGATCGCATCACCGCAAGGGGTGCATCGGGGCGGGACCGGCTCCGAGAGGAGGTCCTTTCCCAGCTCATGGGCCTGCACCAGGGAGCGGATCCTGCCAGGCTGCCGCTGGTGATGCTGCGGGAGCCGGCGGTACAACGGCTGATTGACCACCCCGGGGAGCGGTCGGCGGCGAGGCTGCAGGAGGTGGCCGACGCCCTGGCGACCGACGACATGGTGAGAGAGCTCGCCCAGCATGCGGAGATGGCCGTCAGGTCGGCGACGCTCATGCCGGAAGCCGAAGAATCGATCTATTGGCTTGACTGGGAAAAGGGCTCGGTACAGGGACCGCACGCGTACGCGGTCGACGAGCGCACGTTCAGGCGGCCGCGGCTTTTCCAGGCGAAGTCGAGCCTTGCTGCCGTCCTCAGGGACGCCCTGGTGGAGGCGCCCCGGCACACCACGGACCATCCGGTGGTCTACCAGGTCAAAAAACCGCGCCAGGCCCATGAATACGCGCCGTTCGCCCGAGTCCCCGACGGCCAGGTCGTCTACCCGCGGGCCTCGACATTCAGCGTCAAGGACCGCGATATCGTACGGGACCTGGCAACCGCCCTGGGGTACGCCCTCGTCTCTGTCGAGGAAGTCCCGCAGCCCGCCGAACGGCGATGGCAGCAGACGGTCATCACCCGCGAGGTGAGGACGCCCAGCGGAATCCTGTTCGGCGAGGCCAGTTTCAACGGACCCGACTGGATATCCCGGTCGGAGGACTATCCCCGTCTGCTCCATATGCGGCCTGGAACCGTCTATGAGCCACCGGACTTCTACCGGAGGCAGCCGTTCCCGCTGCCGCTGACCACCGGTCTGCGGCAGCCCGGTGACAAACCGGCGTTCACGGTCTGGACATCGCACGGTCTCGCCGGGTTGGCCGAAGCGCTGACCCCCGAAGGGCTCAAGCGTGTCACCGGCACATGGATCGGCCGCCGCAGCGCCCAGCTGATGCGGCAGCTCGGCCTCGGCCGCGGCACGCGGCAGCTGGTATTCACCTGCTACGGCGCATATGGCCCCGACGGCCTGCCGGCGGTAGCCCAGAAAGTCGCCAATGAGCATTCCGATGGCATCGAAACCGTCGGATCGACCACCTCGAACCAGGCACACACCGTCAGCGATCCGGATCCGCAGTCGGAGGTCTACCTCTACAAGGAGAAAGGAAAACCCGCACCGGAATGGCGGGTCTTCCAACCCCAGGCCGGCGTCAGCCGGGACGAGCAGGCTGCCCGCCTGCCGCTAGCCGGCCAGGGCCCCCGGTACCGGAGCCGCTATGAGACGCCGGACTGGGAACAGGTGGCCCGGGCGCACGAGAAGGCCATCGGGAAAGCGCTCGACGAGGCTGCGGACGCCAAGAACTTCGCGAAGCGGTTCGCCGACGCGTTGACGGCTTCCGGAAAATACCAGGTGAACCCCCCCGGCACTGTGGCGTCCGTTTCGGATCTGATGGAGGCGATCGACGGGGCCGCCCGGCGAGTCCACGGCGACAAGGAGTTCACTCTCGCCGAGGACGACACTGCCCGGGAGGAACTGCGCACGGTGCGCGGGCTGCTGCTGCGCACGGGCCCGTTTCCGAGCATGAAGCCGTTGTTCGACGCCTACGAGGCCATCGAGTTCTCCGGCGGGCACCGGCCGTTCCTGAAGGCGCTGATCGCGTGGCGGCTGTCCAACGGCACCCATACCCTCACCGAGGTCCTGGGCGAGTACACCGAGGCCTCCTTGGCCGAGGACGGCCGGGGAATCAACGTCGATCGGCTCAAGGACGCGCTGCTCGGCGACGCGGTGGACCTGTACGCGTGGGTGCGTTCCGAGCTGTCCCCCTTCGACTCCGGCATCGAGGAGTTGACCGACACCTATGATGCCGACTGGCAGCCGCCGCACCACCAGCTGTACTTCCCCGGGCTGACATCGCAGTCGGCCGGCGGCGTGGAAGTGCCCGAAGGCCTGATGGAGGCAATCCGGCAGCTGGAGAACGCCGGCGACCTGCCCGGCATCTCCGAGGCAGACACGGATTACCTGGGCGGGGGCAGTTGGGCGGCCCGGCACGCAGCCTTGCGCGACTGGTCCGCCCGCCACTCCGGCTCGCCGCTGGAAAACCTGCTGCCCGCGCATCTCACCGCCCTGTACGTCGCGACCCACGGCCCGGACCACCGGCTGCTGCGCGCGCATCTCGAACCGGAGAGCGGCGGAGCGACACCCGGCCGGGACCGTCTGGCCGACGCGATCGGGGAGACCATCGACGAGGCCATGGCGAGCGGCTCGCTGGACTTTCCGTACCTGCTCTCGGAAGACCCGCGGTTCTATCAGCTGGCCACGGAAGCCGCCGGCATCGCCGACCCCGCCGAGGAGAGGTACGGGGAGATCGGCGCGGAGATGATGGGCATGGTCCAGGTGCTCGCGGAGGCGGTAAGCGAAACCGTCGGCGAAACCCTGGGCGTTCTGGCCGAGGCGCTGGCAGTGCAGCCGAAGGTCGACGCACCGGTGTATATCGGCTATCTGGCTCCCGGGGAACTCAGGAATCACCTGCCCGGCACGCTGCACTCGGTGGTGATCCCGCAGTTCCAGCAGGGCAGCCTGGACCCGGGGACCGTGTTCGGCGGGCTCGGCGACCCCCCGCCCGGGCAGCACTGGGTCCTGCTGCAGGCCGAGGGCTCGCCGGCCCGCGACGTGTCGTTCGGCGCGAAGGACCCGCAGGCGCGGCAGGTGATGTTCCCCTGGCGTACCGATGCGCCCATCACCGCACGCGGGGTGATGTATGACGCCAACGGCGAGCCATACGAGTACCAGGTGGCCGCATCCGGGCAGCGGCCGGAGCCCATGGAGATCGACTCGGGTGCCGTGTCGGAGACCTCGTCGGAGGCGGCCCCCTCCGGGGACCTCATGGAGATCGACTCCGGATCGGCGGACGTGTCCAGGACCGGGCCGGACCCGTTGGCGGCCAACGGCCCCGCCACGCCCGTGTGGCCCAAGGCCGCCGAGCCGTCTGCCGCCGGACCGGGGACCAGCCCCACGCCCGCCTACCCCGACTCCCGGTTCCGCAAGGACGTGCCGATCCCGCATCCGGTACCGGTCCGGATGAGCCGCGACTCGGCTGAGGCGATGCTGGCCGCGGGCGCCATCACCGATCCGGAGCGTCATGTGCTGCGCTCCCAGGTGGTGGTGGAGAAGATCCGGGATCGCGCGGGGCGGCTTTCCGGGCTCACGTCGTTCACCCGTGAGGAGGCGGCCCTGCGCCGGGACGCGTACCGGGACGCGGCGGGGCTGCGGGAGCACACGCA
>NZ_JBEYFC010000071.1:0-13384 GCF_040634175.1 Streptomyces sp. NPDC007162 | reverse complement strand
GGGGCGGCTTTCCGGGCTCACGTCGTTCACCCGTGAGGAGGCGGCCCTGCGCCGGGACGCGTACCGGGACGCGGCGGGGCTGCGGGAGTACACGCAGTGGTGGCGCGACGGCGACGGCCGGCTGGTGAGCACACAGCGCCGGCTGCCGGTGGCGGCGGACGCGAGGGTGGTGGTGTGGGGGTCGCACGGCGAGCCCGGTGGACGGTTCAGGGGCGCGACCGCGGACGACAGGACCGTCGTTGTCGACCCGGACGGGTTGTCGGCGCTGATCGCCAACGAGATGCCCGCGGATGCGACGGACATCGTGCTGACGTCGTGTTCCCCCGCTGCCGACCGGGAGACGCTGACGGCGGCGGCCCAGCGGATCCGTCAGGCCACGGGGCTGGGGGTCCACCTTCCCGAGGCTGACGTGTCGGTCACCCCGGCGACGGACGGTGAACCGGCCCGGATCCACACCCACGAGCGGCCCGACGGCAGCCCGACGGCCTTCGTCTCCGCTCTCCCCGAGGGCCGTACCCCCGTCCCCCAGACACCCGTGTCCGACCCGGTACAGGCCGGGCAGCCCGCCATCCCCGACGCGGGGTACCGCAATACGGGAACAACCAGCGTCCGGACCGCCGCGCCGGCAGCCGGTACACGGTTCCCGGGTGAGGGTCGCCGACTCGACGGGAAGAAGGCCCAGGAGTTCCAGGAGCCGACGCCAAAGCCCGAAGGGGAGGACAACTTCCGGGGCCAGGGCCACCGGCTCGGCAGCGGCCCGGTGGAGGCGCCGCGTCCCGGCGCTGCGTCGGCGAAGGCGTCAACCTCCGAGGCGGCCCGGACCAGCACCGACACTCGGACCGACGAGGCGGCGACGGTCAAGCCGGTGATGGGGAAGCGGGAGGCCGGTGCCACAACCCCCCGGCGCGAGACGCGCGAGCAGCCGACGGCGGGTGCCGGACGAGCGCCCTTGACCCGTGAGGCGGGCACCACGGCGAAGCCCGCAACCTCCGCATCGTCCGATTCCCTTACGGCCAAGCCCGCCACGTCCGGACTCCCTGCCCCCCGGCGCGCCCGTCAGGCTCCTCATGGGGACCCGATCACCGAGGCACGGCAGACGCTGGACGAGCTGTACCGGATGGTCGCGGACTGGAACGAGCAGCGTGTCCAGGAGACCGCCTCGGCCGCGCAGGCTTCGGCCGAGGCAGTACGGCAGGCACAGGCAGAAGGCGGTAGGGCCCCTGAGGCCGTGCTGCGGCGAGCGGCCGCCGACGAGGCCGCCGCGCAGGCCGCCCGCGCCGAGGCCGCCCGCTGGGACGAGCAGCGGCAGGCCGCCACGCAAGGGCGGATGGTCCACGCTCCGGCCCCGGAGCCCGTTCTGAACGGCGGCTTCACCGGAGCGCGGTTCGTCGGGCGGCACGAGTTGCCCACACGCGACGACGCCTCCCCGCTCCTGCCGACGAGCGACAACGCGGTCATCGTGGGCGGCCAGTACCGTGCCGCTGACAACCGCATGTACCTGGACGGCCGTTGGCGGACCGCGGCCGAGGTGGCGCACTACGTCGAGCAGCGGACCACCTGGGAGCCGGGAACCCGCCAGCCGGTCGTCCTCCTGGCGGGCCAGGCCGGACGCGAGCACGTACGAGCCGGTCTGCCTTCGTTCGCTGGGCAGGTGGCCGACGCGCTGAACACCCGGGTCGCCTCCGGCGACCGGCCCCGGCCCATGGTCGTCGCCCCGGTGGGGCAGCCGGTCCAGACCGGGCCCACGGAGATCGCCGCCGGAACGCCGGTGCGCCACGGAGCCGACGGTATGGACCTGCGTGTTGACACGGGTGAGGGCTTCGCGCTGAACGTGCCTGGACAGCGGCGAGGGATCCCGCTCACGCACGATCTGGGTACGGCCCTGGGTTTCCTCGGAGCCACCCTGGAGCCCGGCAACGCGCCCCCGTCCGAGCCGGTCATCTGGGGCTTCGGCCCGGAGGCCCCGGCCGGCATCGCGCGTTATACCGCGCAGCCCCACACGGCGGACGGCGCGCCGGAGGCCTCCGTGTCCGGCACCGAGCCCGTGACGGCCGAACAGAGCGAACAATTTGCTCAGTCCCCCGTCGACAGTCAGGAATCTCCGGAAAGCCCCCAGCGTGACGGTGAGGATTCCGCAGGCGGGCATGCGGCCCGGGCTTCTCTGACGGAGGACGGCGCGCCCCCGGTGCCCAAGGTCGTGGTCACGGGGCCGGACGAGCCCGGTGACCGTACGCCGTGGTACCTGGAGTACGGCGCGCTGGGGCAGGCCGTCGTGCCGGACTCGGCCAAGGCAGTCGAGTTCACCGACGAGCAGGCGGAGTTGTGGGCGCAGCGGATCAGCGAGCGGCTGGAGCTGCCCGCGTCGGCGCAGGATCCGACGGGCGCGCTGCGTGCCGGGATCCGGGACGCGGTACGGGATCTGCTGCTGACCCGGGAGCCGAAGCACTGGGACGACCTTCTGGCGGCCGGTCGCACGCTGGTCGTGGCCGGCCGGCTGGTGTGGCTGCGGCCGATGCCGCGGGATCTGACGTTCCTACCGCGGGAGAAGAAGGAGGTGAAGGAGTTTCCGGTCGGATTCGCGTCCACGCAGACCGGGGGCGACAGCGGCCACGAGACCAGCCACGGTGCGGACTCGGCGTTGTTCACGGCCCTGAACCTGGGCGCCGGCGCGGCCGCGTCGGCCGCCGCGGTCGCCGCGCCGCAGGTGGTCGTCGGATCGTCGAAGAACAAGCAGTGGAACTGGGCGCGGACGGTCCTGTCCGGCCGCAAGCCCTTCATCAACGACTTCAACCGCTTCAGCGCCGGGCTGGAGATGCGGGTCTTCGTGGGCGGTGAGGAGGCAACTCCTCAGGGCTACCGGGTGACGGTGCCCGACCGGCTCCAGGTCGATCTGCCGGCGCCGTACTCGGCGGAGCAGGGATCTCGCCCCGATCTGGTCGCCCCGGAGGGGCCTCGTCCGCAGCGGCCGGGCACGGACTGGCCGTCGGAGGCGCGGGAGATGCTGAACGCGGTGGACATGACGCCGCTGATCGCCGGCCTGCACCGCAGTCTGCTGGCCGCCGGGCTGCCGGCGCCGGCGGTGAAGAAGTACATGCACGGGCTGGAGATGGACTCGTCGAAGGGCTTCCTCACCGAACCGACCGCCCGCAACCGCTATCAGTGGTGGTCCTCCGGCGACACGTCGAACAGTGTCGAGGTGGACGGTTCACTGCTGGGCCGGAAGTTCAAGGGCCATGTGCGGCTGCAGGCCTGGGTCGACAGCCTGCAGTACGTCGGCGACACCAACGTCGGCAGCCGCGACGACATCGGCGTGGGCACCAACCGGACGGCGACCAGCAAGGGCGCGTCGGTGGGGGGTCTGGGCGGCGGGTACAACACGGCCGGGATCAGTGGTGGCGCGGCCGACGCGTCGGCGGCCGGCAACGATCCCGAGAACGTAACCGGGCCGGGCCACGAGGAGTCGGATGTCCATTCGAACAAGTTTGAGGTGAAGGGCGTCGCGCCCGCCCTCGGTGGCCTCCTCACCAGTGAGCGCAGCGCCGGCCATTCGCTGAGCGCCGGGCATCTGAGCCACCACGTGCTGAACATCTTCGGTGACCAGAGCCGGTACCGCGTCGGACTTCGCCTGAAGGCGACGGTGGAGTCCATCACGCACACCGTCGGGCCGGTGGAGATCACCACGGAGTCCGAGCTGAGCGTGCCCCAGCGCGAGGCGGCGGACTTCGTCAAGCGCACGGTGGGCGATGGATGGACCCCGGACCTGCGTCCGAAGGAGGACGGTCCGCAGGCGCCGCGCCACCAGGTGCTGGCACCGCACCCACCGCGCATCGTACGGCGGTTGCCCACCGCCCGGTCACCGTACCGGTTCGATCTGCTCGGCTCCGGGGACGGACCGCGACCGAATCCCCACCCGCGTGAACCGCTTCCGCTGGCCTCCCGGCGGGGCTTCGGCTTCAGCATGCCGATCGCGCTCGCAGGCACCGAGACCCTCCAGGGAGACATCCGGGCAGCCATTGCACAGCACCACGAGAAGGCGGTCGGAGCCCGTAAGGCAAAGAAGAGCGACTGGGCGACCGCGGACCGCGACCTGGCGATGTTCTACGGCCGCGCCGCGCTTGACCCCTACGAGGTGCTGTTGGGCATCCACCGGAGCATCGAGGTGGGCGACCGCCGCTACAAGGTCTCCGCGAAGATGCGGTGGGGCGAGCGGATCAACGACCCCAACCCGCTGGCCGGTACCGCCGAGCCGGGAAAGGACCCGGCGGACCAGACGTACAAAATGAAGGTCAACGCCCGGGCCGTCTTCGGCGCCACGGTCGCGGGGGAGCGCGGCCGCGGGACCAAGGGCAAGTTCACTTTCGGCGCGGGCGCCCGACTGTCCGTCCCGGAGCACGAGTTCCACCTCGGCGGGCTGCATGTCACCACGCCGCCCTTCCGGCTCGCGATCGGGGCTGTCAGGGGGTTGACCAGCTACGGCCGGAAGAACACCAAGAAGTTCAGCGGTCTGGCGAAGGCCTACCGGCGTACCGAGACGGCCGGTGAGGTCCACGAGGACCGCTACCGGATGACGATCCAGTGGACGGTCACCCCGGAGGAGGGGAAGCCGTCCTACCTCAGCGGCCAGGTCCCGGCCATCGCCCGCGTCGTGACCCCGCTGGAGCACGCGCCCAAGCAGCCCGTCACCCCGGAGCAGGCGGCGAACGCTGGCAGGACCCGGATCACGCTGCGCCGTCAGAACGCCGATCGGCCCCTGGACTTCAGCACCGGCACCCACGGCATCTATCCGTCCTTCCAGATGATGCCCGAACTCGCCCAGCTCGCCGCCCGGATGTACGCCGAGCAGCACGATCTGCCCGACAGCTGGCTGCACGATCCGTCCCAATGGCCGGAGGAGATCCTGGACCTGGCCCATCCGGTGATCCTGGCCTCCCGTTTCGGTGAGATGAGCGGGCCCCACGGACATGAGACGGAGCTGCCGAAGACCGGCAAGTACAAAGAGGCGTTCCAGATCAAGCTCCGCATCGACGATCCGGAAGACCTGGGCCCCAGCAGCGAGATCGAGGTGGAGCACTACTCCCAGGCCGCCGCCGCGTACGAGAAGGAGAAGTCCGGCGAGTGGGAGCTGGGCATCACCGGCTCCGGCGGCCCCCAGTTCCGCTTCGGATCCGACGCGGAGAAGGGTCACCACAGCGGCCCCGGCGGCCGTGTCACCGTCCAGGGCTATGGCCTTGCCGCCGTCACCACGGGCAGCGGCAAGGCGGAGACGAACGGCCGGATCGACATCACCCGGGCGACCTACGGCGGAGATGTGCACACGCTGCGCGGCACACCGGTCTTCGAGGTCACCTATCGACGGTGGCGGGGCAAGGAACTCGCGGAGGCGACGCAGTCCCTGAGCGCCGAGAAGGCTCTCGACCTGCTCGTCCCGAAACGCCGGCTCGCCGACGTGATGCCGCCCGCGGCCGCGAATACGGCCCTGAACGCGGTCCCGACGATTGTCGTCACCCCGCCCGGGGAGGACCCGAAGCTCACCCGTACCTACCTGTCCCCGGACCTGATCGCGGGGGTCGGGCATCCGGAGGTGATGCGGGCCGACGGTGTGCTCGACGCGATCTTCGAGCGGCTGCGCAATCATGGTGTGGTCACCACCGAGACGATGCCGGGTGCCGCCCCGCGCCCCAACCTCCTGAATCGCGCCCTGACCGCCTCGTTCTCCTCCGACGCGTTGGAGACCGAGATGCACGCCCTGACGACGCGGCAGGGTGTCAGCCGCTGGCTGCCGATCCCCGGTCCTCTCGGTTCCACGCGCTATCTGTGGGTCAAGGTCACCGCCACCCGCCTGGGCCCCGCGAACGACCAGCGACCGCGCGACGACGTCAAGCTCACTCTGCGCGGCGAGGCAAGTCATGAGGAGGCCAGGAGCAAGAACTCCGGCCTGGTGTACGGCGGCGGGTTGGACGTCCGCGCCCGCGCCGGCGGCGGCGGTGTGCACGGCGGTGTGGAAGGCGGCGCTGGTTACAGCAGCTCGCGCGGGAGGACCGACGAGAGCATCGAGAAGACGGTCACGATCCATCGGGCCAACCCCCGGGACGCGTCGGAGGAGTTCAACCACGACCTGACTTTCCGCGTCGAGTTGGGCACCACGACCGAACTGCCCGAGTTCCTCCGCCTGCCAAGCCGGGCCATCGACAAGATCGCCCAGCTGTACTCCGGACAGCCGTCCCACGACCAGGGTGTCTTCCAGTGGTACGACGCGGGCGACGGCACCGAGGGCAACAGCCCCCTGGTGGAGGGCGGTTCGGTGCGGCTGCTGGTACCCCGGCACATGACCGTCATGACCGATCAGCCGGCGCAGGCCATCGACCTCACCCGGGTGCGCGAGACCGCGGTCACCTGGGAGCCGACCGCCCGCACGGCTCCCGAGCTGCCGCAGGCTCTGCTGGAGGGGCTGCATCCGTGGTCGGTGCCGGCCGCCGCCTCGATCGAGCGCTGGGCCGGTCTGACCGCCGTCCGCCGGCGCACCGCGCCGGAACTCGACATGAACGCGCCACCGACGATCGGCGGGCTGAACTTCACCACTCGCGCCGGCCTCCGGTACAGCCACTTCACCAGCGGCAACATGCTCCGCACGCACGTCACGGACCTGCTGAGGCACACGTACCAGGTCCCGGTGGGGAGCCACCAGGTGACGGTGGGTATCGAACTGGACAGCGCCGAAATACTCGGCCCGGTGGCGGGCACACCTCTCAAGCAGCGGACGTACGAGCAGCACAACGAGGAGCCCAAGTCCGAGCGGGAGCGGCAGAGCGGCTGGGACATCTCGCTCGGGCCCGAGATGGGCGGTTCGATCGGCGAGCACCAGATGTTCGACCGGCTGCCGGTCACCATCAAGAACTGGCTGAACAGCCGCAAGCGGTCCGCCTTCATGGGCGACACGGAGGAGCGCAACAAGGAAGCCGTGCGCCCCTACCGCCAGTACCGCTTCGGTGTCACGGCCGTGATCAACGGCCCGCACGGAACCATCCGCGTGAAGGTCCCGGGCGGCCTGTACGGCGCACTCCCGGTCGACGCGGCCACCAACAAGCTGGCCGACGGCCTCGAAGACGAACTCGGCGGCCTGCTGGCCGGCCCGGCTTCCGTCTCCCAAGCGGCCACACCGAAGCCGCAGCCGGACCGGACGGTGCAGCAGGTGCCGCAGCAGGAGGAGCTCTCTGTCGGCCGGGGCAGGCCGGTCAAGGTTCCGGCCACGGGCGAATGCCTGCCGTACGCCTTCATGGGAAGCGACTCGGTGTACGTACGGGATCACCTCCCCGGCCTGGCCGCCGATCAGCCCGAGGTCTACGCCATGCTCGGAGACCCGGAGAGGGTCCGCGCCGAGCTGGTTGAGCATGCCCGGAACCTCTCCGAGGCGGGGATCCTTCCGGTCGGCTCGCTCAAGGACGCCGCCGGGGCCATGCGCTCCTTCGTGCTCAACTATCTGGACGCTCAGAGCGGCGCTCTGCCTCAGCAGATCACAGGGCAGTTCCGGCGGACCGAGACCGCCGCGTTCGAGACCCGGACCGCCGGTCTCGACCGCGCCGGACTGCTCGCCCTGCTCACCTACCACGGCGTGGACCGTGTCTCGCTTCCCGAAGCGCTGGAGCCCGCGTACCTTGCGGACCTCTTCACAGCCGCGTTCACGGCCGAGGCCGTCAACTCGGGCGGGACCGAGGACGAAGCGCGAGCGTCCGCCGCGGCCTCCGCCGCGAACCTGGCGCCGCGTCACCAGTTCGCGTTCCTGGAGGCACGTGACCTGCTGCCTAGCCTGGAGGAACTGACGGACGACGGTCTGCGCCGTCTGCTCCGAGCGGTCTACCCGGCCAGCCCGGCCCCACTGGACCAGGAGGAACTCGCCGCCGTACGGGAAGCCGTCGACAACTGGGACACCCGGTGGCGTACGCCGGCCGGAGAGGTCTTCCTGCCGCTGCTCGCGCACGCCTTCGGCGTACGCGCCGATGTGGTGACCCAAGGCGCGACACAGGTCACCACCCGGGGGCCGGCCGACGCCGGCCACCGGATCGAGATCCACTACAACCGCAGCGACCACTACGACGCCAGTGACGCCGACCCCGAGGCCCTCAACCAGCCGCCCTCGCGTGCTCCCGGCAGCACGGGCGGCACCGCCGCACCGCTGCAGAGGGCACCGTCGGCGCCCTCACGGGAGACCGGTGTGAGGACGGCGGAGACGCTCGTCCCGTCCCAGGTCGTGCACCCGCACGCGGCACAGTTGCCGGCGGACCGGGCGTCCCGTGACGCCTTCATCGCCCAAATGCGTGACCAGGCCCTCCAACGGAGGCAGAACCGGACCGCGCAGGGCGAGGCCCCCTCGGACGGCCGGCCGCTGCACCTGGTCGCCGACCTCGACGGCACCGCCTCCGCGGACGACTACCTGCACGCCGCCCGCGGCCTGGCGCTGGCCGTGGGCGAACCGGTCGACCTCGCCCTCGTGCACTACGACGGCACCATGCCCGACCATCTGGAACACCTGCGGGTCGACCCGGACCACCCGCGGCGGGCCGCCGCTGAGCAGGCACACACCGACCACCAGGCGCTCGCGCGGGAGCAGGGGCCCGAGGAGGAGGCGCGCGCCGAATAGATCCGCGCGGCGGCCACCCGCGCCGCCGAGGCCCACCGGGCGTCCGGTCAGCAGGCCCGGCAGGAGGGCGAAGCCGCGACAGCCGCCGCCGAGAACCGGTCGGACCTGTCCGGCGCCACCCCGGCCGACGCGGTCCGCGCCGCGTGGCATACCACCAGGTCCGGCTACGCGCTGCCCGACAACAACACGGAGCTGGCCGCGGCCCAGCGCCTGCCCGAGTTCGCGGATGCCCGCACTCTCGTGCTCGGTGCCCCGGGAGAGGACGGCTGGTACACCATCCGCGGCCGGGTGGTCACAGCCGCGAACTCGCGGAAGAGATCCCGGCCCGCCTAAGGGCCGACGGTGCCCAGCCCCTGCGCCGCCTCATCGTCCACGGCGAGCGCAGCGCCGCGCTGGCCCGCGACCTCAGCAACCGGCTCGCGCCGTACACCGTCGACGTCATCGGCTCCCTCGGCACCACGGCACCGGCCGCATCGGTCACCGGCAGACTGAAGCAGGCCGCCGACCGCTTCGCCTCCGCGCCGCAGACCGGCTGGATCGCCCACCGCGACGGTGAGCGCATCCGCACCGGGCTGTTCGGACCACAGACCTCGCTGGCCGACCTGATGGAGCAACTTGCCAGGCCCGAGTACTGCCCGGAGGCGACACCCCCGGCCGACAACACGAGCTCGTTCTCCTCGGTGACGGAGTCCGCCGGGCCTGGACCGCGAGTGGACGGCGCTGGACGGCACGCGGTTCCGGGACAGCGACGTGCACACCCTGCCGTTGATGGCCAAGAACCATCAGCGGTTGGGCCGCATCTCGATAGCGGACGACGACAGCCTGCGGAGGAAGCAAAGAGGCTTCAGGGATCACCTGGAACAGGACTCGGTCCTGCACACCGTGCACGTGGGCGACTCCCTGGAGGTGAACCGGGTGGAATTGGCGGATCCACCGGACCCCATGGTCTACCACTTCGCCGCCCATGGACTGCCCGGCAGGCTGGAACTCGTCATCCAAGGGAGGACGGTGTGGCTGAGCGCCGAGGACGGCGGACGGTACATAGGCGGGCTGCGTGAGCTGGCCGAACTGCCGCCCGAGTACACGGGAATGCTGACGGTGTGCTGGTCCGCGACGCCTGCCTCCGGAAGCCAGGAGCCCATTGCCGCCGGGCCGCCACCGCACGTGGACTACCCACTGGAAGACGTACCGCCGGCCCAGCACGTCGCGAATGTGAGCAGGCGCCAGTTCACAGCGCCCACCGGCATGAAGGGGTTCCTGCGCGACGAACTCGCCATGACGAGCCCACAGCACGGCATGGAAGGTCGCATGGTGACCTTCCGCCCGGAGCCTTTGGACGAGGAACTGGACGTCCTGGCAGGGGCGGCGGGTCTGGACACGGCGGTCGGTGTCTCGCCGGGAGAACGCAGGAGGGTGACGCGGCTTACGCGGGGGCACTGGAAGGCATCGGCGCGCTGGAGAGACTGCGGGCCAACGATCCGGCGCTGGGACGCTTCACGCCGTTCCGGCTGGACATGTGGACGTTCTTCGCACAACGGTTCACCGCGGGAGCCCCCGACAAGGCCGCGTATGCGCGGGTTCTGGGTGCCGCCTGGTAGCGGATCCAGCAGCAACCGGACGAGCGACTCGGCACCATGGCCCAGGACGCGCACCTGCAGTTCGTCCTCACGGAGATGGCCAAGGGCGCAGCCATGGTCCGGTCGGTGCTGAGGCTTCCCCCTGGTGCGCCCGTGCGTGATCAGGACAAGGCGCGGGTGCTCTGGGCCTCGGCACGGGCGGCCCGGATGCTCGGTGGGATGTCGCGCGCGGAGCTGGAATCGCTGGGCCGGGCGGTGCTCCACCTGCCCGACACCGTCCGATGGGACCGGCCGAGGGGCCAGGCGCTGGCGGTCCTGGTCGCCGCCGCGAACGCGGAAGGCCTGGACACCGCTGACCGCGACGTGCTGGGTGCCTTCCACCTCAAGTGGAACGGGGCGTTCTCGCCGTCGGTCCTGCTCAGCCGTGACGGCGACACCCAGGGAGTCAACTGGAGCGGCAGGCCGGCGCCGGGCGGAGTAAACGCGCGCCGCGTCCGCGTGATCGGGGCGGACGGTGACGTGCAGACGGTCGTCGCGCCTTGGGCAGCGCCGGGAAAGTCTTTGGAGTACCACATCGTGTGGACCGACACGGATCCGGCCGGCGGGCTGGTGCTGCACCTGCCCGGGCTGGGTGCCGTTCCCGTGCGGTCCCGGGAGTTCCTGGCGCTGCTGGAGCTCAGCCCGTTGCTGCGCACGCTGCGTCTCGGTATACCGGTCGTCTTCCTGGTGTCTGGTCTCGGGGCACCGGGGCACCGGGGCACCGACTGCCGCAGGCGTACTCGGACCGCACCGGCCGGCCCGGCTGGAGCTACAGCGGATCCCTCGATCCGACGGCGGACGACCCGTCCGATCCGCTGGACATCGTCGCCCTCCCCGAACCGGACGCCCAGACGCCAGGGGCCTGGCGTAACACCCATCGGCGGCCGCACAGCAAGCCCGGTGACCACATGGACCTCGAGGTCAGCCCGTGAACAGCACAGCACCTGATCCTGACAGCGTCGACGGCACCGGCGGTCCCTCCGGGGCTCTGAGAGGCGAGCCGGGGTTTCGGACACCGCCGGACGATTTCGTCGCGGCGGCCAGATCGGCACCGAATCACTGGCTGTCCGTCATCGACAGGCACTGGCGTGGTGCCGATGACGAGGCACCGCCGTCCTGGGCCGTGCTGGGCCGTTGGCGCAGCGACGAACACGGCGAGATAGTCGAGTGGGACAAGAACAGCGAGTACCGCCCCTCACCTGACGCGCTGGGGTGGGCCCGCCCGAGCAGTCCCGCCGATGCCGCCGTGCAGCTGGTCGCCACCGGGTACGGCCCGGAGGAGTCGATCGTCGCGGCCGTTGCGGAGGCCGAGGTGGCCGTGTGCGTCGGCGACGGCGGGCGGCCGGTGGTGACCGAGGTGCCTGACGGGACGGTGGTTGTACCGGTCTTCTCCGCCGCACCGGGGTTGCAGGAGGACCGGCTGCCCGCACACCGGGTGATGCCGGTGCCCGAACTCCTTGACCTGCTGCCGCAAGGGTGCGACGTGCTGTTTCTCAGCTCGTCCGCTCCGGTGGCGCAGATCCTCGCGGCGAGCGCGTTGCGTTCAAGGCGTGGCTGAACGGCGCGGTTGGATTTCGCGGTTGAACGGGGCTGTCGAACCCGCCCGGGACGCGGAGAGGTTGGTAGCCGTGTGTGGAGCTCGGCTGTCTGCTGAAAGGCCGCGCAGCGTGATTCTCACCGCGGCTTCCGGCTTCCGGCTTCCGGCTTCCGGCTTCCGACTTGCGCTCGCTGCGCTGCCGCGCCGGTCGCGTGGGTGACCGCAGCTGTGGTGGTGCGGGAAGTTGGTACTGCCGTCGCTCTCCGTCCTTCCGTACAGCTGCGACTGCCCGACCGGACAAGGTGGCGGCGCTGCGGGCCGCATGTCGACTAGGCTTCGAGTCATGACTGGGGTGGGACGGAGACGGCTGCGGACTCCCCGGTCCGGACGTACCGACGGGAGCCGTGAAAGCCGATGACGCTCACCCTGGACCTGCATCCGCTCTTCAGGAACGAACGCGACATCGACCGGGCGGTCCGCCAGATCATCTTCAAGGCGGCGGCGACCAAGGCCGACCTGGTGGAGATCATCCCCGGAAAGGGCCGAGGACAACTCAGGGCCCGAGTCCTGGCGATACTCGGCCAGCCGCAGCTGAAGAAGCTCTACGTCCGATACGAGGTCGACCCGTCGAACGAGGGGCGCATTCTGGTCCGCTTCAGGTGAGCCGTCGGACCCCCTCCCCGGAAGGCAGAGCATGACGCGATGGGGCATGGTCTTCTCCCGCCGTGCGCGGGATACGGAGGCCGCAGCCGACGAGCCGGCCGCGGCCGGCGGTGACGAGACGCCCGTGGTCGTGGACCAGCGCGACGGGCTGTTGCTGATCCGCACCTCCCCGGCATCCTCGCCGGGACCTGAAGAGGTGGCGGAACTCGCCCGGACGCTGGCCGCTGCGGACACCGGCCTGCCGATCGCCACCGTGGTGGTCGGTGTGGAAGCTGAGGCGTCGCCCGCGCTGTGGGGGCGTCTCAGCGAGACGTTGGACATCCTCCGGGCGGACGGCGTCGCGAGGGTCCGCCTGGTGCTGCCGGGTGCGGGCAGCAAGACCACGCAGCGGCCCGCGCTCGGTCGGCGGATCGCCGATGCGTGGGATTTGGAGGTGGTCGCCCCGGTCGGCCCCGCGCTGATCGTGCCGGGTGGTTCGCTGTTCGCCCCGGACGCTGCGACGCCCCCGCAGGGCTGGCAGTTGTTCGCTCCCGGCACCGACCCGCGGCCGCTGGGGCCCCGGCACCCGGCGCCCGCCTGGCAGGACGCGCTCGGCCGGCTGCCCGTCAGCACCGCGTCGGGATGCGTGGTCGAGCAGATACCGGCCGGTGTGCTCGTCCGCCCGCCCGGGGCCCGGCCGCCGCAACCGGGAGATGTGTGCTTCGCGGTGCCCGCCGACCCCGTCCACCCGGTCGTCCTGGTCGGCGTCCCCGGTCCCACGGACGGTCCTGACGTCCCCTCGGACGACCTCGGCGCCCTGCTCGCCGCCCTGCCACGGGAGTTCCGCTCCCAGGTGCGCCTGGCCCCTGGCAACCACAAGTACCTCGCGGCGCACCCGAACAGCACGGCTCAGACGGCTCCCGCCGCGACGACGAGCTCCATGGCCGGCAAGAC
>NZ_JBEYFC010000070.1:0-27190 GCF_040634175.1 Streptomyces sp. NPDC007162 | reverse complement strand
AGGATCTAGCCTGGGGGGCGCGGCATTTCGGTAATGCCTGCACATGAGTCGCGTGATCCACACGTGTACGGCTGAGGAACGAGGCATCAGATGACCGACCCCGTGACCCTGGACGGCGAGGGCACCATCGGCGAGTTCGACGAGAAACGCGCCGAGAACGCCGTACGCGAACTCCTGATCGCGGTGGGCGAGGACCCGGACCGAGAGGGTCTGAAGGAGACGCCGGCACGGGTGGCGCGGGCGTACAGGGAGATCTTCGCGGGGCTGTGGCAGAAGCCGGAGGACGTCCTGACCACCACGTTCGACATCGGCCATGACGAAATGGTGCTGGTGAAGGACATCGAGGTCTACAGCACCTGTGAGCATCATCTGGTCCCGTTCCGGGGCGTCGCCCACGTGGGGTACATCCCGGCGGAGAGCGGGAAGATCACTGGGCTGTCCAAGCTGGCCCGGCTGGTCGACGTCTACGCGCGCCGTCCTCAGGTGCAGGAACGACTCACCACGCAGATCGCCGACTCCCTGATGAAGATCCTGGAGCCGAGGGGCGTGATCGTGGTCGTCGAGTGCGAGCACATGTGCATGTCGATGCGGGGGATCCGCAAGCCCGGCGCGAAGACCATAACGTCGGCGGTGCGCGGCCAGCTCCGGGACGCGGCCACGCGCAACGAGGCGATGAGCCTCGTCATGGCCCGCTGATCCCCGGCGGGATCATGCCACAGGCTCGGCTCCACCGTGGTTGTCGTCGTCGTCCTCCGGGAGTCTGCACACGCGTTCCAGGAAGATGGCGGACGCTATGACGGCGATGCCCGCGACGACCGAGAAGGCGGCGTAGAGGGCCTGGTCGCGGCGGGTGGGGATGTCCAGGAGTTCCAGGAGGAACAGGCCCGTGCCGCCGTACATGCCGGCGACCAGGGCCGCGACCAGGGCGCTGGCCTGGCCGAAGACGACCGCGCGGGCGGCCATCAGGGGGTCGACGCCCTTGGCGCCGGGCCGGCGCTCGCGCTGGGCCCTGAGCCGGGCGCGCAGCGACAGCGCCGTGGAGAGCAGGACCACCGCGATCAGCGCCAGCACGATCGGGGCGGCCACCGGCACGCTGGGCAGGGTCCCCACCGAGTTCCACAGGCGGGCGGCCGCCCAGGACAGCACCGCCGCGACGACGAAGACGCCGGCCAGCACCCTGATCCGCAGCTCTTTCACTGTTTTCCTTCAGCTCCCCCGCAGCGATGTGGTCGTCTCGACCTTAACGACTACTCGGGCAGTCGGAGTTCCAGGTCCCCGCGTGCTTCCACGCCGTGCCGCGTGAGGGCCGTCAGAAGCTCGGCGACCGAGCCGCGGCCGGGCAGCTGGGCCTCGGGGTCCACGTCGAACCAGGGCGCGAGCACGAACGCGCGTTCGTGGGCGCGCGGGTGGGGGAGGGTGAGCTGCGGGTCGTCGGAGACGACGTCGGCGTACGCGACGATGTCGACGTCGAGGGTGCGCGGGCCCCAGTGCTCGTCGCGCACCCGGTTGAACGCCTCCTCGATCGCGTGCGCCCGCTCCAGCAGGGAGGACGGCGGGAGGGTGGTCTTCAGCATGATGACCGCGTTGTAGTACGACGGCTGGCTGCCGGGCGCGACGCCCCACGGCTCCGTCTCGTACACCGGGGACACCGCCTTGATGCGGACGCCCGGGGTGTCCTCCAGCGCGTCGACGGCGCCCTGAAGGGTCTCCAGGCGGTTGCCGAGGTTGGAGCCGAGGGCGACCACGGCGCGTTTGGGGTTGGACAGGGTGGTGTCGGCGGCGTCGACCTGCTCGACGACGGAGGCGGGCACCGGCTGTACGGTCGGGTCGCTGGGCCCGCGCAGGGAGGATGCGGTCATACTCGGCTCCGGGTGATGGTGACGGTGACGTCGTCGAAGGGGACGGTGATGGGCGCGTCGGGCTTGTGGACGCAGACCTCGACCTCTCTTACCCCCTCGTGCTTCAGGCAGGCCTGGGCGATCCGCTCGGCGAGCGTCTCGATCAGGTTCACCGGCTCCCCCTCGACCACGGCGACGACCTCCTCGGCCACGATGCCGTAGTGCACGGTCTTCGCCAGGTCGTCGTCGGCCGCCGCGGGCCGGGTGTCCAGGCCGAGGACGAGGTCCACGAGGAAGGTCTGGCCCTCCTCGCGCTCCTTGGGGAAGACACCGTGGTGCCCGCGGGCCCTGAGGCCGCGCAGCGCGACACGATCCACGCGAATCACTCCTGCAATCGTCGGTGACGGCGAGGTCGCATCGCGTGCGGGCGATGGACCGGCCACCCACGAATCTACCTGCGGGCACCGACAGCAACGGGGTACGGAGCGGGCGGCGTGCGCCGGGTGGGGCAGGGTTCACCGGGTGTTCTCCCTGCAGAACCCGGCGGCTCACGGGCCGGTCGCCGTACCTACCGGCGAGTTCGTGATTCCAGCCACTTCTTCGGCGCGGATGGGCCGCAGGGGTCGTTCGACGGGCGCGCCGGCTCAGGAGGGCGTGTCCTCCTCCTCGTCCTCGTCGGTCTCGGAGAGCACGGGGGAGGCGTGGTGGGACCAGAGCTTCCAGCCGTCGTCGGTGCGCCGGAACACGTTCGTGGCGACGACCAGCTGACCGACCAGGGGTCCGAGTTCGTGGCTGCCCTCGGGGGCCGGGCCGCCGCTGAGGATGTTCTCGGTGCAGGTGACCAGGGCGGTGTCGCCGGTGACGGAGACGTGCACGTCGGTGAGGAAGAACTGGATGTAGTCGGTGTTCGCCATGATCAGCGCGTACGACCTCAGGACCTCGCCGCGGCCGGTCAGCACCGGCCAGCCGGGGTGCACGCAGGAGATGACGCCGGTGTCGGCCGGGTCGTGGTACTCCTCGTCGACGCCCAGGTCGGCGGGGGTGAGCCAGAGTCCGGAGACGGTCTCGAAGTCACCGCGTTCCAGTGCCTCGTAGAAGGCGGTGTTGGCGGCCTCGACGTGCTCGACGTCGGTGTGGGGGGCGCTCACCGGGCTCCCTCTGCGCGGTGGGAAGGGTTCTGCACGCCGGGCGCGGAGTTTGCCGCGCGTGCTCCCTCTATGGCGCGTGTGACGCGCACCGCGTCGGCCGTGGCGCGGACCTCGTGCACGCGTACCGCCCACGCGCCGGCCTGCGCCGCGAGCGCGGAGACGGCTGCCGTGGCCGCGTCGCGCTCCCTGGCCGGCGGGGGCGCTCCCTCGGGCCCGGCCAGGACCCGGCCGAGGAACCGCTTGCGGGAGGCGGCGACGAGCAGCGGGCGGCCCAGGGCGTGCAGCCGGTCGAGGTGGGCGAGGAGGACCAGGTCGTGCTCGGAGTCCTTGGAGAAGCCGAGACCCGGGTCGACGACGATCCGGTCCGGGGAGATGCCGCCGGCGAGCACGGCGTCCACGCGCGCGTGCAGTTCGTCGAGGACCTCGGAGACGACGTCGTCGTACACGCCCTTGACGTTGCCGCCCGCCAGGAAGCCGCGCCAGTGCATGACGACGAAGGGGGCGCCGGACTCGGCGACGACGGGGATCATGCCGGGGTCGGCGAGGCCGCCGCTGACGTCGTTGACGAGGGCGGCGCCGGCGGCCAGGGCCTGCCGGGCGACGGAGGCGCGCATGGTGTCGACGGACACGACGACGCCTTCGGAGGCGAGGCCGCGGACGACGGGGACGACCCGGCGCAGTTCCTCGTCCTCGTCGACCCGGGTGGCACCGGGGCGGGTGGACTCGCCGCCGACGTCGACCAGGTCGGCGCCCTCGTCCACGAGGGCGAGGCCGTGCTTGACGGCTGCCGTCGTGTCGAACCAGCGGCCGCCGTCGGAGAAGGAGTCGGGGGTCACGTTCACGACACCCATGACCGCGCACCGGTCCCATGCCGGAAGCCCTGTCACCTGGCCACGTCCGCTGTGGTTGTTCATACGTTCAGCGTAGGCCCAGGCCGGTCCCGGCAGCCCGGGTGGCCCGAGCGGAGCACCCCCGGGCTGGAGGGGGAGGGGCTCCACTCGGGCTCGTCACGGGCCGGCCCGTCACGGGTAGGCCGGCCATGGGGTCAGGCCGCGCGGACGTCGCGTTCGGCGGCGTGGTGGGGGCAGGGACGGGCCGGGGCGGGGGTGCGGCGCAGGAAGCGCGGCAGCGGGAGGGCGAGACTGACGAAGCCCTCGGCCTGCATCGCGGCGAAGCCGATGCGCGGGAGGTCGCCGGAGGCCCGGTAGACCACGAAGCGCGGCTCCCAGCGGGGCTGGAACTTGGCGTTGAACTTGTACAGCGACTCGATCTGGAACCAGCGGGAGAGGAAGACCAGCAGTCCGCGCCAGGCGCGCAGCACCGGTCCCGCACCGATCTTCTCGCCGCGGGCGAGCGCCGAGCGGAACATCGCGAAGTTGAGCGAGATCCGGGTGACGCGGAGTTTCGGGGCCGCCTGGAGGGCGGCCACGATGAGCAGTTCGTTCATGCCGGGGTCGGCCGAGCGGTCGCGGCGCATCAGGTCGAGGGAGACGCCGTCGGTGCCCCAGGGGACGAAGTGCAGGATCGCCTTGAGGTCGCCGTAGGGTCCGGGCTCCTCGTCGGACTTGTGGGCGGTGGCGATCAGGCAGTCGCCGTCGGAGGGGTCGCCGATGCGGCCGAGGGCCATCGAGAAGCCGCGTTCGGTGTCGGTGCCGCGCCAGTCCTCCGCCGCCCGGCGGATGCGCTCCAGTTCCGCGTCGCCGAGGTCACGGATACGCCGTACCCGGGTTTCGTAGCCGGCTCGCTCGATGCGCTTGACCATCTGGCGCACGTTGCGCATCGCGCGTCCGGCGAGTGAGAAATCCGCCACGTCGACCACCGCCTCGTCGCCCAGTTCGAGGGCGTCCAGACCGGTCTCGCGGGTCCACACCTCGCCGCCCGTCTCCGAGCAGCCCATGACGGCGGGGGTCCAGGAGTGGGCCTTGGCCTCGTCCATGAAGCGTTCGATGGCGCCGGGCCAGGCCTCGACGTCGCCGATCGGGTCGCCGCTGGCGAGCATCACGCCGGAGACGACGCGGTAGGTGACCGCCGCCTTGCCGCTGGGCGAGAAGACGACCGCCTTGTCGCGGCGGAGCGCGAAGTGGCCGAGGGAGTCGCGGGCGCCGTGCTTCTCGAGGAGGGCGCGCAGCTGGGTCTCGTCCTCCTCGGTGAGGTGTGCGGCCGGGTGTTCGGGGCGGAAGGCCAGGTAGATGGTGGTGACCGCGGTGATCAGGCCGAGCGCGCCGAGTGAGAAGGCGACCGTCCAGGACGTGGAGCCCTCGTAGTCGACGGGGCCTTCGAAGCCGAACAGGCCGTACAGGACGTGGGTGAGGCGGTCGGCCAGGCTCGGGTCGCCGATCGTGCGCTTCGGGTGGGCGCTGACGACGACCAGGCCGAGCGCGAGCGAGCCGGCGCTCATCAGGACGAAGTTGGCGAGGGCCCGCCACCGGCTGCGCGGGTCGGGCAGCGCCCTGAACTCGTCGCGGTGGATGACGAGCGGCACGAAGAGCGCCAGCGAGATGAGCACGCCGATGACCGAGTGCCGGTAGACGAACTGCGACACGGCGCCGGCCGGCAGCAGGGCGACCGCGGCCCGCCAGGCCCGGCGTTTGCGCCGCTTGAGGCCGTGCGCGAGCAGCAGCAACAGCACGCCGACGCTGAGTGAGAGCGCGGCGGCGAACGGTCCGAGCGAGCCGGGGAGCACCTCCGCCATGGCGTGCATACGGCTGTGCCGGAAGCGCGGGAACACGCCCGCCGCGATGTCCAGGACGCCCACGACGGCGCACGCCCTGCCGACCAGGGCGGGGACGGCCTCCGGGCGGGGGCCACGGACTATGCGCCGCACCCGGCCTGATCGGCTCGGAACCTCGCCCGACATTTCCCCATCTATCCTGACAGACATCGCATCCCGTAGTTCTGCGAGAGACCTTGAACCCGGTGCCGATCGGGGCATCCGGCGACATTGCGCCCTCTAGGACGGTGTCTCGGGCGGAGAGGTTCACTCTCCACCGGAAAGCCGGTTCAAAGGCCAGGGAAAGCCCGGGGCAAGCCTTGCTGAAAGCAGCGGGCGGCACGGGGGAAAGCGCAGGCAGGAAGCACCTCATGGGTCTCACGAGCAATAAAATGCTGGCATTGACGATCTTGTGCGCCGTACTGCTGTTCGTGGGCACGGTGTGGCTGTGGCCCCGGCTCGCGCGGCGGAACTGGCGCGCCGTCAGCGGGCGCGTCGGTCTTTTGCTGGCCACCCAGCTGGCGCTCTTCGCGTGCGTGGGGATAGCCGTCAACCAGGCTTTCGGTTTCTATGCGAGCTGGGCGGACCTGCTCGGCACGGAAACCGACCAGGGCGTCGTCGTCGACCACACGGCGAGCGGCCAGGCGGGCAGTCCGGTCCGCCTGGTGGCCACGTCCCAGGTGAACGGCCTGGGCGGTTCGCTGCCCCGCACGGCCGGTCAGGTCCAGCAGGTCGACATAGTCGGCCGTACGACGCACATCGCCACGCCCGCGTACGTGTACCTGCCGCCGGAGTACTTCCAGCCGCAGTACCGCACGCGCACCTTCCCGGTGGCCGTCGTCCTCAGCGGCTATCCCGGCACCGCGAGCGCGCTGGTCGACAAGCTGCACTACCCGCGCACGGAGCAGCACCTGGTGCGGGCCGGCCGGATGCGGCCGACGATCCTGGTGATGCTGCGGCCCACGGTCGCCCCGCCCCGGGACACCGAGTGCGTCGACATCCCGCACGGCCCGCAGACCGAGACCTTCTTCGCCAAGGACCTGCCCGACGCCGTACGCGTGCACTACCGGGTCGGGAAGCAGGGCGGCTGGGGGATCCTCGGTGACTCGACGGGCGGCTACTGCGCGCTCAAGCTGGCGATGCACCACCCCGGGACGTACGCGGCCGGTGCCGGGCTCTCCCCGTCGTACAAGGCGCCCCTCGATCCCACGACCGGTGATCTCTTCCAGGGCGACCAGAAGCTGAAGGACCGCGCGAACCTGTGGTGGTTCCTCGCCCACGAACCCGCTCCGGACACCTCCCTGCTGGTCACCAGCAGCAAGATCGGAGAGGGCAACTACAAGGACACGCTGAAATTCATCGCGCGCGTACAGGCGACCAACCGCACCCGGATCTCGTCGATCATCCTCGACAGCGGAGGTCACAACTTCAATACCTGGCGCCGTGAGATCCCGGCGACGCTGGAGTGGATGAGCGGGCGATTGGGCGAAGGCTGAACGCGGCCTTCCGCGAAGCCCCGGGAAGACTTCGTCGTCGCTGTGTTTTTACGGCCCGGGGCACCATCATTCGCCTACGCGCGGTAAGTTTCTGGCCATGCCACGTGGACGTCACCGTCATTCCCCGCCCTTGCACAGGCTGTTGCCTCCTTCGGCGATCGCCGGTGTCTCCCTCGTCTGCGCTCTCGGCCCCTGGCTGTCCTCCCAGCCGACGGTGCTGCGCACCCTGGCCGCGATAGCCGCGGCCACGGCCGCCGTCGGTGCCGCCGTGATGCGGCGCTGGGACAGCGAGGCGGGCAAGCAGGTGGCCGACCTCTCACGCGCGCGCGCGAGCGACGAGTGGCGCCACGAGGAGCGGATCGCCGAGCTGGAGACCGACCTCGAGGAGTCGCGGGAGCTGCGCACCAAGCTGGAACAGCGGCTGCGCGCCAAGCGCGCGGAGCTGGCGGGACTGCGCAACGAGCACGCGTCCCTGCTGCGCCGCTACGCCACGGCCGAGACCGAGCGCGCCAGCGCCCTGGAGGGCCGTCGGCTGCTGGAGATCGAGGCCGCCGAACCGTCGAACGCGCTCCCCGCGGCCCGGAGCGGGGACGAGCCCGCGCAGGCCGCCGGCCGGCCCACGGAGGCGGCGGAGCGGACGGGGGAGGAGCCGGCGGACGAGGAGCCGAAGGCCGCGGCGGTTGTCGCGGAGCCGACTCCCGGGGTGTTCTCGCCGGAGGGTTCCCAACTGTTCCTGCGGGCCAAGGTGGCATTGGCCCGGTTCGACCAGGGTGACGCCCCGGCGGCCGAGGCCGGCGCGGACACCGGGGCCGTGACGGAGACTGCTGCCGGAGCCGGGGCACCGAAGGCCGAGGCCGAGCCGGAGGACGAGGAACAGGGGAAGCCCGAGGCGGCCGACGGGCACACGCGCGCGGTCGCCGCCACCACCGCCGAGCCGGAGGGCACCGCCCCGGCGGCTGCCGAGGCCGAGGAGGACGCCGCCGTCACCACCGCGCCGTCCGCCAACTCCGTCCAGCCCTCGGGGCACTTCACGGTGCCGACCGCGGTCGCCGTGCTGCCGGCCGCACCCATCCCGCGCCCGCTGGTCACCGGAGGCTTCGACTTCTTCGGGACGCAGAAGGGGGCGGCGGGCGGCCTCGACAGCATGCACAACGAGGACCTCGCGGACGTCGTCGGCCAGGAGGCGCTCGCCCTGCACAAGGCCGAGTCCGAGGCCGAGTTCAAGACCGCGGACCCGGAGTCCCGGGGCATCGGCCAGGTCATCGACCTGACCGCGCACGACGAGACGGAGCAGATCAACCTCGGGGGCCTGCGCAGCGCCGCCTCCTGAAGCGGCGCCGCCTCCTGAACACGCGGCGATCCTGAGCCGGGACCTCCATGGGGTCCCGGCTCACGTCGTCCGGGGCTCCGACTCCTGCCGGGTCCGGCCGGCCGTCAGGCCGTCCAGCGGTCCGGCTGTCAGGCCATCCAGCGGTCCGGCCGGGCGGTCCGGCGCCCGGTCCGCGACCGCTCGGCCTGCTCCCGCACCAGCGCACCGGCCTCCTCCGCGTCCCGCAGCCGGGCCGTGACCGTCTTGTTGGCTCCCGTGTCCACATGGACGTCCGCGAGCCGCCACAGCCGCCCCCAGGGCCCTTGGGTCAGCCGTACGCTCTGGACCTTGGCGTGCGGGACGAGCGACAGCTTCCGGCGCAGCAGTCCGTGCCGCGCGGCGAACACCGCGTCCGTGACGGCCAGGCCGTGGCCGCGCCACCACAGCGGGACGCACCACCGGGCCCGCCCCGGCGGGCGCAGCAGTTCGCCGGGCACGGTCACCCCGGGCAGCACGCGCGCGACGACCGACTCGGCGACCGCGCGCGGGGCGACCGGCACCAGCACGGAGTTCTCCGACCCGGCCACGTCCAGCTCCACCCGGACCCAGCGCAGCGGCCGCCACAGCAGTGGCTCCACGATCCGCACGGTCTGCACCCGCCCCGGCGGCACCGTCTCGTGCGTCCGGTCCAGCAGCCCGTGGTCGATGCGGAGCCCGTCCGGGGACTCGGCGAGCGTCCAGTCGTACTCCGAGACGAACCGTCCCACGCTGGCCGTGGCCGCCGCGCCGAGCAGGGGCAGGGCGGTGGCGAGGACGGTCCACACACTGTGCGTGGCGATCCAGAGGAAGGGCGGTACGACGAGGGCGGCGGCCAGGGAGCCCCAGGTGGCGCCCGTCAGCACGAGGGAGAGCGCGAGCTTGTTCGGGGGTACGCGCATCAGCTCGTGCGCCGGGGCCTCGCCGACCTCGTGCGCCGTCTCGGGGGCGAACCCGGCGGCGCGCGCGAGCAGCTCCGCACGCAGTGTGCGGGCCTCCCCTTGGCCCAGGAAGGCGAGTTCGTCCTTCTTGTCGGTGCCGACGACGTCTATGCGCAGCTTGGCGACGCCCGCCACGCGCGCGAGGAGCGGCTGGGTGACGTCGACGGCCTGGATCCGCTCCAGCCGGATGTGCGCGGTGCGCCGGAAGAACAGGCCGGTGCGTATGCGCAGTTCGCTCTCGGTCACCGCGAAGTAGGTGAACCACCAGGTGAGGAAGCCGTACAGGGCGCCCGCCGTGACCAGGACGGCGAGGCCGCCGAGCAGCATGGTCGTGGTCAGCTTCGTCAGCTGCACCTGCGCCTGGTTCGGGTCGTGCACCGCCCAGCCGGCGATCACCGCGACCGGCG
Organism: Streptomyces sp. NPDC007162; assembly: GCF_040634175.1. NCBI lineage: Bacteria > Bacillati > Actinomycetota > Actinomycetes > Kitasatosporales > Streptomycetaceae > Streptomyces > Streptomyces sp. NPDC007162. The sequence continues at coordinate 17,305 of NZ_JBEYFC010000070.1, read as the reverse complement.
CCCACGCCCGCCGGAACGGCGTCACCGGGTGCAGCCGCCGCTCGGTGACGGCCCCCTCGGGGGGTATGGCGCCATCGGCGCCGGGCGTGCTCACAGGCCCGCCGATCGGGCCTCGCCGAGCTCGGTGAGCCGGTCGCGCAACCGCTCCGCCTCGGCCGGGTCGAGGCCGGGGATGGTCGCGTCGGTGGCCGCGGCCGCGGTGTGCAGCTGCACGCTGGCCAGGCCGAAGTGGCGCTCGACGGGCCCGGAGGTCACCTCCACCAGCTGCATCCGCCCGTACGGCACCACGGTCTCCTCGTGCCACAGCACGCCGCGGCTGATCAGCAGGTCGTCGGCCCGCTCGGCGTACCGCCAGGACCGCCAGTTGCGGCCCAGCAGCACCCAGCCCCAGGCCAGCGCGGCCAGCGGCAGCAGCGCGAACGCCGCCCACAGCGGGCCCGCGAGCAGGCCGAGCAGCAGCGCCACGGCCAGGGCGGTCAGTCCCAGCCACACCACCAGCAGCAGCCGGCGCATCCGCAGCAGGCCGGGCGGCAGCCCCGTCCAGATCGGTTCGGTACCCGTAGTCCCGGCGTCGGCCGGGCTCCCCGTCTCCATACGGTCAGCGTACGTAGGGGAGACTGGTTCCATGACTCCTACGACCCAGACCACGGTCGGGATCGGCGGCGCCACGGAGAGCACCGACATGGTGCTCAACATCGGCCCCCAGCACCCCTCCACGCACGGCGTGCTGCGGCTGAAGCTCGTGCTGGACGGGGAGCGGATCGTCTCCGCGGAGCCGGTGATCGGCTACATGCACCGGGGCGCCGAGAAGCTCTTCGAGGCGCGCGACTACCGGCAGATCATCATGCTCGCCAACCGCCACGACTGGCTGTCGGCCTTCTCGAACGAGCTGGGCGTGGTGCTCGCCGTCGAGCGCATGCTCGGCATGGAGGTGCCGGTCCGCGCGGTGTGGACGCGCACCCTGCTCGCCGAGCTGAACCGGGTGCTCAACCATCTGATGTTCCTCGGCTCCTACCCGCTGGAACTGGGCGGGATCACGCCGGTCTTCTACGCGTTCCGCGAGCGCGAGGTGCTCCAGAACGTCATGGAGGAGGTCTCCGGCGGGCGGATGCACTACATGTTCAACCGCGTCGGCGGCCTCAAGGAGGACCTGCCGGCCGGCTGGACCGCACGCGCGCGTGCGGCCGTCTCCGCGGTGCGCTCCCGGATGGACGTCTTCGACGACCTGGTCCTCGGCAACGAGATCTTCCGCGGCCGCACCCGGGGCGTCGGCGCCCTCACGCCGGAGGCCGTGCACGCGTACGGCGTGAGCGGGCCCATCGCGCGTGCCTCGGGCGTCGACTTCGACCTGCGCCGCGACGAGCCCTACCTGGCCTACGGCGAGCTCCAGGACACCCTCAAGGTGGTGACCCGCGCCGAGGGCGACTGCCTGGCCCGCTTCGAGTGCCTCCTGGAGCAGACGCACAACGCCCTGGACCTGGCCGACGCCTGCCTGGACCGGATCGCCGAACTGCCGCCGGGACCGATCAACCAGCGGCTCCCCAAGGTCCTCAAGGCTCCCGAGGGACACACCTACGCCTGGACCGAGAACCCCCTCGGCGTCAACGGCTACTACCTCGTCAGCAAGGGCGAGAAGACCCCGTACCGGATGAAGCTGCGCTCCGCGTCGTACAACAACATCCAGGCGCTGACCGAACTGCTGCCGGGGACGCTGGTGGCGGACATGGTCGCGATCCTGGGGTCGATGTTTTTCGTGGTGGGGGACATCGACAAGTAGCGGCTCACCGGAGCGGGTTGTCGACGGCCACCGGCTGGAGCAGCCAGCCGAAGTCGCCGAGGCCGCCGGGGGCGACGAGTTCGGCGGCCTCACCGGCGGCCGACAGGGCGCGCACGTAGGCGGTGGGGTGCGCGGAGGCGAGTGTCAGCGGGGGGCGTGCGGTGATCAGACCCAGGGCGCGCAGGGCGTCGCGTTGGGTGCACAGCAGCGCGTCGGGCAGCCTGAGCGCCGAGTCGAGCGCCGCGCACGCGTCCAGCGCGACGTGCGCCGTGATGTCGCAGGAGCCGTCCGGCACGGGCGCCGTGCCGCGTCCCTCGCGAAAGCCGGTGAGCGTGCCGAACAGGGGGCGCGTGCGCTCGGTGTGCGCGTAGTCCACGGCCACCGCGAGCCCTCTCTGGAGGCTGGCCACGGCGGACGCCCAGGCCCGGTCCCGGGGCAGCCCGATCTCCGCGCGCTGCCCCGGCTCGGTACCCAGCGGCCACCACCGCGCGAGCCACTCCGCGTCCGCGCCCGACACCCGTTCCCCGAGCACCTCGGTGCCGTCCTGCCGGACCAGGACGAGGCGGGGGACCCCGGCCTCGTCCACCTCGGCGACGTCGACCGGGACGTTGTCCAGCCACTCGTTGGCGAAGAGCAGGCCGGTGACCGTGCGCGGGAGTTCGGTCAGCCAGGTGACGCGGTCGGGGAGGCGGGACGGGCGGTCGGCGATCTCGACGGCGTACGCGCGCGTGCGTGCCGCCACGTCGGCGGGCAGGGCGGCGAGGACGCCGGTGACCAGTTCGCCGCGGCCGGCGCCCATGTCGACGAAGTCGAGCGCCTCGGGCCGGCCGAGAACCTCGTCGACCCGGCACAGCAGCTCGGCCACCGCCTCGGCGAACAGCCCCGACGCGTGCACCGACGTACGGAAGTGCCCGGCCGGGCCCTCCGGGCGGCGGTAGAAGCCGCCGGGGCCGTACAGGGCCGCCTCGGTGGCTGCACGCCAGCCACGGGCGTCGTCGGCCGTCTCTCGCGTCGCCTCATCCGTCACCCGGCCAGACTAGGCGCACAGGTGATCACCTTCTCCACCTTGGGGAGTACGCGCGCGGAACAGGGATCGGCCCTCCGGTTGACCCCTGCACCTATCCCGCTTCCCTACTCTGGGTTACGTGCAGCGCCTCTATGACTTCCTCCGCAGGCACCCGACATGGGTCGACACCTTCTGGGCCGTCGTCCTGTTCGGGCTCTCCGGCGCGAGCGCCTGGAGGCTCGACCACGGGCGGGACCCCCACGGCTCGACCGCCGCCATGGTGGCCGTGTCGGTCGTCATGGGTGTCGTCATGGCGCTGCGCCGCCGGTTCCCCGAGCGGATGCTGCTGCTGGCGGCGGCCACCGGCCTGGCCCAGCTGGTCCTCAACGTGGAGACGACCGTCGCCAACTTCGCCATGCTGGTGATCGTCTGCACGAACGCCGCGGTCGGTGCTCGCTGGGCGTCCCGGTTCGGCCTCTACGGCGGCCTGTGCGCGGCTCCCCTGGCGGAGATCCGGTGGCCGCAGCAGGACGCGAGTTTCCCCGGCCATGTCGCGATCGTGCTGTTCCAGACGGTGCCGTTCGTGCTGGCCTGGGTGCTCGGCGACTCCATGCGCACCCGCCGCGCCTACTTCGCGCAGCTGGAGGAGCGTGCCGCCCGGCTGGAGAAGGAGCGCGAGGCACAGGCCAAGGTCGCGGTCGCCGCCGAGCGCGCCCGGATCGCACGTGAGCTGCACGACGTGGTGGCGCACAACGTGTCGGTGATGGTGGTCCAGGCCGACGGCGCCGCCTATGTCCTCGACGCCGCCCCCGACCAGGCGAAGAAGGCCCTGGAGACGATCTCCTCCACCGGCCGCCAGGCCCTCGCCGAGATGCGCCGCCTGCTGGGCGTGCTGCGCACCGGCGAGCACAAGGAGGTCGGCGAGTATGTTCCGCAGCCCGACGTCGAGCAGATCGACGACCTCGTGGAACAGTGCCGCATCTCCGGGCTGCCCGTCGACTTCAAGGTCGAGGGCACCCCGCGCCCGCTGCCCAGCGGCGTCGAGCTCACGGCGTACCGGATCGTGCAGGAGGCGCTCACCAACACCCGCAAGCACGGCGGTCCCGACGCGGGTGCCAGCGTGCGGCTGGTCTACTTCGACGACGGACTGGGCCTGCTGGTGGAGGACGACGGCAAGGGCGCCCCGCACGAGATGTACGAGGAGGGCGGCGCCGACGGCCAGGGCCACGGCCTGATCGGCATGCGCGAGCGGGTCGGCATGGTGGGGGGCACCCTCGACGCGGGCCCCCGCCCTGGCGGAGGATTCCGCATCAGTGCCCTGCTGCCGCTCAAACCGGCGCATTGACGCTGACGCACGCCCCCCGTTGACACCTGTCACGCCCCCGAAGCACCCGCCCAAGCACCCCCGAAGCAAGTCATCAGAGCGAACGGAAGAGGAGCCGATGACGATCCGTGTGATGCTCGTCGACGACCAGGTGCTGCTGCGCACCGGGTTCCGGATGGTGCTCGCCGCCCAGCCGGACATGGAGGTCGTCGCGGAGGCGGGCGACGGGGTCGAGGCCCTCCAGGTGCTGCGGTCCACCGCCGTGGACGTCGTCCTCATGGACGTGCGCATGCCCAAGCTGGACGGCGTGGAGGCCACCCGGCGCATCTGCGTCGAGCCCGATGCGCCCAAGGTGCTCATCCTGACCACCTTCGACCTCGACGAGTACGCCTTCTCCGGGCTGAAGGCGGGCGCCTCCGGCTTCATGCTCAAGGACGTGCCGCCCGGCGAACTGCTGGCGGCGATCCGCTCCGTGCACAGCGGCGACGCCGTCGTCGCGCCCTCCACCACCCGCCGGCTGCTCGACCGCTTCGCGCCGATGCTGCCCTCCGCGGGCAAGGAGACCCGGCACCAGGAGCTGGAGCGGCTCACCGACCGTGAGCGCGAGGTCATGGTGCTGGTCGCGCAGGGCCTGTCGAACGGCGAGATCGCGAGCCGCCTGGTGCTGTCCGAGGCGACCGTGAAGACCCATGTGGGCCGCATCCTGACCAAGCTCGGGCTGCGCGACCGCGTCCAGGTCGTCGTCCTCGCCTACGAGACCGGTCTGGTACGGGCGGGCGGCCGACTCGGCTGACACCCTCCGCACGCCGGGGCCGCCGGTCCTTGAGGGCGCGGTCTGGGACAGACCGTCGTCGGCGGCCTCGCTGCGTCCGGGACGAGGCGGCGGATGTCGGCGCCGTGCACGAGGACGGCGTTCCGGGCGGCGTCGCGGCCCTCGGCGGTGAGCCCGACCCCGGCGCGGCGGCCGTCGGCCCCGTACTGGGTGCGCCTGACGAAGCCGCGTTTCTCCATGCGGGTCAGCTGATGCGAGACACGGCTCTTGGCCAAGGCGCAGCCGGCCACGGCTGCCTGAGGGGCCGGGCGCGCTAGCGGAGTATGCCCTCCAGGAAGTCGCTGCCCAGCCGGGCGACGACCCCGACGTCCAGCTGGTGCAGCACGTAGCGGCCGCGGCGGCGTGTCGTGACCAGGCCCGCCTTCTTGAGCACGCCCAGATGCCGGGACACCTCCGGTGCCGACAGGCCGTGCACCTGCGCCAGCTCGCTGGTGGTGTACGCGCTGCGCGCCAGGTACCGGCACAGCCGCATCCGGACGGGATGGGACAGCGCGGCCATCCGCAGCGTCACCTGCTCCACCGAGGCCGGCGTGGCCAGCTGTGGGGAGCCGACCGGGTAGTGCAGCACCGGCTGCCAGCCGTAGCGGTGCAGCACCATCAGATGCGGCCAGCCGAGGCTCGTGGGCACCAGCAGCAGACCGTCGGCGTCCGTCACCGCGTGGCCGTCGGTCAGCTTGTCCACCGTGATCCGGGAGGCCGGCTCGTCGAGCGTCACGGAGGGGGAGACGGCGGCCAGCGCCTCGGCCAGCCCCTTGTGCCGCAGCAGCTCGGTCTTGTGCCGGGCGTCGGCCGCCAGCTGGTGGCGCAGCCGCGACCAGGCCTCGTCGAAGAACGCCGCCGCGCAGTCCTCCAGGAACCGGCGCAGCCACGCGCGCACGCTGGGCGGATCGTCGAGCAGCCGCCGGGCGAAGCGGACCTGCTGCGGACCGCGCGAGGCCGCCACCTCCAGCGACCGGCGCCGCATGGCCGGGTCCGACAGGATGTCCGGTGCCTGCGCGTCGTACGGCCACACGCAGGTGAACTCCAGTGCCGCGTCCACGAACTGTCCGTCCGTCAGCTTGTCCAGCTGGTCCAGTTCCTCCGCGAGCGTGCCGCCCGGGACGGCGCCCGGTACGCCCGCGAACGGCAGGAACAGGTCGGAGAACGTCGACCGCCACAGGAAGTCCGCCTCGCACATCCGGTCCGCCAGGTCCGGCTCCAGGCGCGCGGTCACGCCCGTCACCCAGCCCTGGAGGCCGGGGTGGTGCCCCGGCTCGGACAGCGCGTGCAGCGCCATGCCGAGCTCGGCCAGCGCAGAGGGTACGACGGCGACCCTCTCCGGCCGCAGCCCCGCGATGTCGATACGCACGCTCATGTGCCCATCGTGCACCCCGCCACCGACAACGCCCCACCGTTGACGGGCGCCGTCAACGGTGGGGGCCCCGGGCGGGGGACCCGCGGGGCGCTCTCAGCGACGGGTGTTCACGGCAACCGCGCCACGAAGTCCGCGACCGCCGCCCGCACGTCCTGCGGCGTCCACTCCAGACCCGCCGCCGTCACCGTCACCTCCGTCATCGAGATGCCCGGTCCCTTCGTCTCCCAGAAGCCGGCGAAGAGGTAGGTGCCGGTCTCCTCGGCCTGCCGGAGCGCTGCTTCCGTCAGCGCGTCCGCGTCGTACGGCAGCCAGACCTGGAACTGGTGCGTGTGCGGTTCCCCGGGGTGCACCCGGGACCAGGGGACGCCGGCCTCGGGGAGGCCCTCGCGCAGCGCCGCGGCGACCACGCGCGCGTGCCGTACGTAGTCCGGGAGGCGCGGAAGCTCGCGGTCCAGGCCGACGAGAGCGGCGAGGGCGGTCGGGAACTGCTGGAAGACCATCCCGCCGTAGCGGTGGCGCCAGGCCTTCGCCTCGTCGATCAGGGGGCCGGGGCCGGCCAGCGCGGCGCCGCCGAAACCGCCCAGGGACTTGTAGAACGACACGTAGACGCTGTCCGCGAGGTCCGCGATCTCGGGCAGGGGGCGGCCGAAGTGGACGGTGGTCTCCCACAGGCGGGCCCCGTCGAAGTGCACCACCGCGTCGCGTTCCCGGGCCGCCGCCACGACCTCGGTGAGCTCCGCCCAGGTGGGCAGCACGAAACCGGCGTCCCGGAGGGGAAGTTCCAGCATCAGGGCCCCGAAGGGCTCCTCGAAGTCGCGTATCTCCCGGGCGGTGGGAAGCCGGGGTTCGCGGGTGACACGCACCGTGCGCAGTCCGGACACCGCACGGAAGGCGTCGCGTTCGTGCACCTCGGGGTGGGCGAGGGCGTGCAGGGCGACCGTGGCGTTGCCGGTGCGGCCCGCCCAGCAGCGCAGGGCGACCTGCTGGGCCATCGTGCCGGTCGGGAAGAAGGCGGCGGCCTCCGTGCCCAGCAGGGCCGCGACCCGCTTCTCCAGGGCCTCGACGACGCCGTTGCCGTAGACGTCCACGGCCTCGTCCAGGTCGTACACCCCGGGTGCCGCCTCCTGGAGCCGCGCCAGCCGGTCGCGGATCGAGGCGCGCAGGTTCACGCGCGCGAGGACGCGTCCGGCCGCCCGGTAGGCGGCCGCGCGCCGTTCCCGGAGGCGTTCCTCGGCGGAGAGGGATACGTCAGGCTGCTCGTCCGGCTGCTCGCCCTCGCCGGTCTCGTCCTGGGCGGTCTCGTTCGGGGCGGTCTCGTACTGGGGGTTGTCGCTCATGCCGTGGATGATGCCCCGGTGTGTTCCCGCGCTGCCTCGTATTTCCCGCCCCAGGGGCGGCCCGCGCGATGTGACGGGTCACCCACAGCCTGTGGACGGCCAACTGCGTCCCGACCCGATAGCGTTAACATGACGAGAAATCGTCCGGTACCCAGAGCGGACTGGAACGGGAAGGCCACCGTCGCGTGAGTACAGTCCAACATCCAGACCCCAGCGACCGCCCCGCACGGCTCACCGTGGGCGTCGTCGGCGCCGGCCGCGTCGGCCCCGCGCTCGCCGCGTCCCTGCAGCTCGCCGGGCACCGCCCGGTGGCCGTCTCCGGCGTCTCCGACACCTCCCGGCGGCGCGCCGAGGCGATGCTGCCCGACGTCCCGCTGGTACCGCCCGCCGAGGTCCTCCAGCGTGCCGACCTGGTGCTCCTGACCGTCCCCGACGACGCCCTGCCGGGCCTGGTGACGGGCCTCGCCGAGACCGGCGCGGTACGCCCGGGACAGCTGCTGGTGCACACCTCCGGACGGTACGGCGCGCGGGTCCTCGACCCCGCCCTGCGCGCGGGCGCGCTGCCGCTGGCCCTGCACCCCGCGATGACCTTCACGGGGACACCGGTGGACGTACAGCGGCTGGCCGGCTGCTCGTTCGGCGTCACCGCGCCCGAGGAGCTGCGGCTGGCGGCGCAGGCCCTGGTCATCGAGATGGGCGGCGAGCCGGAGTGGATCCTGGAGGAGAACCGCCCGCTCTACCACGCGGCCCTCGCGCTCGGCGCGAACCACCTGGTCACCCTGGTCGCCCAGGCCATGGAGCTGCTGCGCGCCGCCGGTGTGGAGTCCCCCGACCGGATGCTCGGCCCGCTGCTGGGCGCCGCCCTGGACAACGCCCTGCGCTCCGGTGACGCGGCGCTGACCGGGCCGGTCGCGCGCGGGGACGCGGGCACCGTGGCCGCGCACGTCACGGAGCTGCGCAGGCACGCTCCGCAGGCCGTCGACGGCTACCTGGCGATGGCCCGCGCGACGGCCGACCGCGCCCTCGCGCACGGCCTGCTGAAGCCGGAACTCGCCGAGGACCTCCTCGGCGTCCTCGCGAACCGTGCCGTCGACGCGAACGGCACCGACGGCACCGACGGCACCGAAGGCACCGAGGGGAACGCCCGATGACGACCGCCCTGCTGAGCACCGCCGACGAACTGCACGCGCGCGTGCGCCACGGCCGCCGCGCCGTCGTGATGACCATGGGTGCCCTGCACGAGGGCCACGCCACGCTGATCCGCGCCGCGCGCGAAGCCGCGGGCCAGGACGGCGAGGTCGTCGTCACGGTCTTCGTCAACCCGCTGCAGTTCGGGGCCGGCGAGGACCTCGACCGCTACCCGCGCACGCTGGAAGCCGATCTGAAGCTCGCCGAACAGGCGGGCGCCGACGCCGTTTTCGCTCCCTCGGTCGACGAGGTCTACCCGGGCGGCCAACCCCAGGTGCGGGTCACCGCGGGGCCGATGGGCACCCTCCTGGAGGGCGCCTCACGTCCCGGGCACTTCGACGGCGTCCTCACCGTCGTCGCCAAACTGCTGCACCTCACCCGGCCCGACGTGGCCCTGTTCGGGCAGAAGGACGCCCAGCAGCTGGCCGTGATCCGGCGCATGGTGCGCGACCTGAACTTCGGCATCGAGATCATCGGCGTACCGACCGTGCGCGAGGGCGACGGGCTCGCGCTGTCCAGCCGCAACCGCTACCTGTCGGCCGACGAGCGGCGCACGGCGCTCACCCTGTCCCGCGCGCTGTTCGCCGGACGCGACCGGCACGCGGCGCAGGAGGCGCTGCGCGCGCGGGCCCTGGAAGTTCCCTCCACGCGCGCGCGTGCCGAGGCCCTCAGTGCCATAGGGGAGTCCCGCGCCGCCGCCGACGCGCACGCCGTCGCCAAGGCGGTGCCGAACGCCGCCGCGGCCGTCCGCGCGGCCGCCCGGGCGGTCCTGGACGAGGGTGTGCACTTCGACCCGCCGCTCGAACTGGACTACCTCGCCCTGGTCGACCCCGCCGACTTCACCGAGATCGACGACGACTTCACGGGTGAGGCCGTCCTCGCCGTCGCCGCCCGGGTCGGCACCACCCGGCTGATCGACAACATCCCCCTCACCTTCGCCGCCCCGGGAGCCGCCTCGTGACCAGTACCGGCATACGACTGCACGCGCCCGCCCCCGGGTGGTCCATCGACGCGGACGTGGTGGTCGTCGGGTCCGGCGTCGCCGGTCTGACCGCCGCCCTGCGCTGCGAGGCCGCGGGACTGACCACGGTCGTCGTGACCAAGGCACTCCTCGACGACGGCTCCACGCGCTGGGCGCAGGGCGGCGTCGCCGCGGCCCTGGGCGAGGGCGACACCCCCGAGCAGCACCTGGACGACACCCTGGTCGCGGGCGCGGGCCTGTGCGACGAGGAAGCCGTCCGGATCCTCGTCACCGAGGGCCCGGACGCGGTACGACGGCTGATCTCGACCGGCGCCCACTTCGACACCGACGAGGACGGCGGCATCGAGCTCACCCGCGAGGGCGGCCACCACCGGCGCCGGATCGTCCATGCGGGCGGCGACGCGACCGGCGCGGAGATCTCCCGCGCGCTGGTGGAAGCGGCTCGCGCGCGGGGCGTGCGCATGATCGAGAACGCGCTGGTGCTCGACCTGCTGACCGACGCCGAGGGGCGCACGGCGGGCGTGACCCTGCACGTGATGGGTGAGGGCCAGCACGACGGCGTGGGCGCCGTGCACGCCCCCGCGGTCGTCCTCGCGACCGGCGGCATGGGCCAGGTCTTCTCCGCGACCACCAACCCCTCGGTCTCCACGGGTGACGGCGTGGCGCTGGCGCTGCGCGCGGGCGCCGAGGTCAGCGACCTCGAATTCGTGCAGTTCCACCCGACCGTGCTGTTCCTCGGCGCCGACGCGGAGGGCCAGCAGCCGCTGGTCTCCGAGGCGGTGCGCGGCGAGGGCGCGCACCTGGTCGACGCGGCCGGCGTGCGCTTCATGGTCGGGCAGCACGAACTGGCCGAACTGGCGCCCCGGGACATCGTCGCCAAGGGCATCACGCGGCGCATGCAGGAGCAGGACGCCGAGCACATGTTCCTGGACGCCCGGCACTTCGGTGCGGACATGTGGGAGCACCGTTTCCCGACCATCCTGGCCGCCTGCCGGGCGCACGGCATCGACCCGGTCACCGAGCCCATCCCGATCGCGCCGGCCGCGCACTACGCCTCCGGTGGCGTGCGCACCGACGCGCGCGGGCGCACGACCGTCCCCGGCCTGTACGCCTGCGGCGAGGTCGCCTGCACCGGCGTGCACGGCGCGAACCGGCTCGCGTCCAACTCCCTCCTGGAGGGGCTGGTCTACGCCGAGCGCATCGTCGCCGACATCACGGAGCGGCACGCGGCGGACCGCCTCCACGCGCGCGTGCCCGTGCCGGTCCCGCACCCCGACAAGCCCGCGCACCCCCTGCAGACTCCCGAGGCCCGGTTCGCGATCCAGCGGATCATGACCGAGGGCGCCGGCGTCCTGCGCTCCGCCGGGTCCCTGACCAGGGCCGCCGAGCAGTTGCAGCGCCTGCACACCGAGGCCCGCGAGGCACTCGCGGAGAACGGCAAGACCGCCGAGCCCGGCGTCGACACCTGGGAGGCCACCAACCTCCTGTGCGTCGCGCGCGTGCTCGTCGAGGCGGCCCTCCGCCGCGCGGAGACCCGCGGCTGCCACTGGCGCGAGGACCACGCCGACCGCGACGACGCGAACTGGCGGCGCCACATCGTCGTACGGCTCAATCCGGACCGTTCGCTGGCCGTACGCACCACCGACACCGCAGACTTCCCCCCGACCCGGCCGCACCAGCCATCCCAGGAGCAGTGACAGACGTGAGCACCAACGATCTTCCCCTCGCCGACGGCGGCTGCGGCGACGGCTGCGCCTGCGGCGCCGAGGGCGACGAGGAGTATCTGGAGTGCGGGCTGGACCCCGCGCTCGCCGAACTCCTCGCCGCCGCCGGACTCGACCCCCTGGAGGTCGAGGACATCGCCAACGTGGCCATCCAGGAGGACCTGGACAACGGCGTGGACGTGACCACCGTCGCGACGATCCCCGAGGATGCCGTGGCGACCGCCGACTTCGTCGCGCGCGAGGCGGGCGTCGTCGCGGGCCTCAGGGTCGCCGAGGCCGTGGTCTCCGTGGTCTGCACCGACGAGTTCGAGGTCGAGCGGCACGTCGAGGACGGCGACCGGGTCGAGGCCGGGCAGCGGCTGCTGTCCGTCACCACCCGCACCCGCGACCTGCTCACCGCCGAACGCAGCGCGCTCAACATCCTGAACCGCCTGTCCGGCATCGCGACCGCCACGCGCGCGTGGGCCGACGCCCTCGAGGGCACGGACACCCGCGTGCGCGACACCCGCAAGACCACCCCGGGGCTGCGCTCCCTGGAGAAGTTCGCGGTCCGCTGCGGCGGTGGCGTCAACCACCGCATGTCGCTCTCCGACGCGGCCCTCGTGAAGGACAACCACGTGCTCGCCGCCGGCGGCGTCGCCCAGGCCTTCAAGGCCGTCCGCGAGGCCTTCCCCGACCTGGCGATCGAGGTCGAGGTGGACACGCTGCACCAGCTGCGCGAGGTCGTCGACGCGGGCGCCGACCTGATTCTGCTGGACAACTTCACGCCGGGAGAGTGCGAGGAGGCCGTCGCCCTCGTGCACGGCCGCGCGCTCCTGGAGGCGTCGGGGCGGCTCACCCTGGACAACGCGCGGGCGTACGCCGACACCGGCGTGGACTTCCTGGCCGTCGGCGCCCTGACCCACTCCTCGCCGATCCTGGACATCGGCCTGGACCTGCGCGCGGCGGAGTGACGCCATGCTCCTCACGATCGACGTCGGCAACACGCACACCGTCCTCGGCCTCTTCGACGGCGAGGACATCGTCGAGCACTGGCGCATCTCCACGGACGCGCGCCGTACCGCCGACGAGCTGGCGGTGCTCCTCCAGGGCCTGATGGGCATGCACCCGCTGCTCGGTGACGAGCTCGGCGACGGCATCGACGGGATCGCGATCTGCGCGACCGTGCCGTCCGTGCTGCACGAGCTGCGCGAGGTCACGCGGCGCTACTACGGCGACGTGCCGGCGGTTCTCGTCGAGCCCGGTGTGAAGACCGGGGTGCCGATCCTGACCGACAACCCCAAGGAGGTCGGCGCGGACCGGATCATCAACGCGGTCGCGGCCGTCGAGCTGTTCGGGGGGCCGGCGATCGTCGTCGACTTCGGCACCGCGACGACCTTCGACGCGGTGTCCGCGCGCGGGGAGTACGTCGGCGGTGTGATCGCGCCCGGCATCGAGATCTCCGTGGAGGCGCTGGGCGTCAAGGGCGCCCAGCTGCGGAAGATCGAGGTGGCCCGGCCGCGGAGCGTGATCGGGAAGAACACGGTGGAGGCCATGCAGGCGGGCATCGTGTACGGGTTCGCCGGGCAGGTCGACGGGGTGGTCGGGCGGATGGCCCGGGAGCTGGCGGACGATCCGGACGACGTGACGGTGATCGCGACGGGCGGGCTGGCGCCGATGGTGCTGGGCGAGTCCTCGGTGATCGACGAGCACGAGCCGTGGCTGACGCTGGTGGGGCTGCGGCTGGTGTACGAGCGGAACGTGTCGCGGCTGTAGGCGGCACCGGGAGCGCGCGGGGCGCCCCGGCGGGTGTGCGGGGCGCCCCGCCGCCCGTGCCGCCCCCCGCGCGAGGGACCGCTGAATGGCGGCTGGGCGGGTGGCCCTGTCGCGCCACACCCGCACCATGTGTCTGGTTTGTCTGATTTACGCGTATCTTCGGTCCATGCCCACGCCCTACGGATCCCGCGGCGGCATGGCGTTCGGTGCGGAGGAGCTGCGCGTGCTCCGCCGTGCTCTCGCCCTCGCCCTTCACCCCGGCCCCGCCTCGGCCGACGACATCAAGCACTGTCATCGCCTCGCCGAGTCCCTCGACGAGGCGATGCGCGAGGCGGCCCGGCTGCGTGCCTTCCTGGTGGCCGACCTCGCCCGGTACCGGGCCGCCCTTCCGGGGGCCGTCACCGGCTACCTGGCCCTCCTGGAGGAGGCTCTGGCCGCCGGACACCGGCCCACCCCGGACGATCTCGCCGCGCTGCGGGCGCTGCGCGGCAACCCCGGCGCCGCCGCGCTGCTCGACCGGTGCCAGGACCTCGCCGAGCGCGACGTGCGGGCCCGCCTCGCGCAGGGTGCCCGCAAGGTGCCGGCGCCCGCCGTTCCGGTCTCCAGGGCCCGCCTGACGGCCCTGCCGGGCGGTGTGGCCGAGGAGCCGGAGCGCAAGCCGAAGGAGAAGCCGGCCGAGCGGCCGGCTCCGCGGCCCGCGAACCCCGAGCCCGCCGTGCCGAAGCGCCCCATCCCCACCCCGGGCGAGGTCTTCCCCCGCCGCCGTCCCACCCCGCCACCCGCCGGCTCCCCGCGCCAACTCGCCGCAGGCTGACCCCCCGACCGCACCCAACCCGGCCGTCGCGGCCGCACATCGAAGCCGCGACGACGGAACGACGGAACGAGGGGACGAGGGGACGAGGAGAGACGGAGTCGCCGCGAGGCCGCCGGGACCGCCGCCCAGGAAACCGGGGTCGACCGGCGGTGGGAGACACGCGGGCGGGTGGGAAAACGGCAGCTCGCGGGGGTTGCGGAACGGTTCGCCCACCCCGCCCCTTTCGCCCGGTCCGCCGTGGCTACCCTGGACGCATGGAATATGCCGCCGCGCTCCTGCCTCCGGTCGTCATGGCCATCTTCTTCATCGGCCTGGTCCGGGTGATCGTGAAGACCCAGGGTGGAGCCGCCAAGGCCAAGGAGGACGCCGCAGTCGACGCCGCCCTCGCCCACGCGGAGGGCGTCCGGCGGGCCGCCGCCCCGAAGGCCGACGCCTGACCCTCCGGGCCCGCCCCCGCACCCGCATGCCCACCGGGCGCTTCCCCTGCGTACGCCCTTTTTGTTCGCGTTTGTTGATGAAGGTGCACGTCCGGCACGCCATTGGCGGGATCTCCCACTATTGTCTGAGCTGTGCCTCGCCCATTGGGAGAACTCGAAGACGCGGTCATGACGCGGGTGTGGAAGTGGAACCGCCCGGTGACCGTTCGAGAAGTCCTGGAAGACCTTCAGCAGGAACGGTCCATCGCCTACACCACGGTGATGACCGTTTTGGACAATCTTCATCAGAAGGGCTGGGTCCGCCGCGAGGCCGAAGGACGCGCCTATCGATATGAGGCCGTCTCCACCCGGGCCGCCTACGCCGCCGCTCTGATGAACGACGCCTGGTCGCAGAGTGACAACCCCGCCGCCGCTCTCGTCGCCTTCTTCGGGATGATGAGCGACGAACAGCGTCAGGCCCTGCGCGACGCCGTACGCATCGTGCAGGGCCCGGATAGGGCGCAAGAGGAGAACCCCGGCTCCGTGGTGGACCACGGAGGGCGATAGCGTCCGCTCATGTCAGCGATGCGCCCCGAAGTCACCGCAAAAGCCATCACCGTCCGGCGGGCCAGGACCGGCGATGTCCCGGCGGTGCGCCGCCTCCTTGACGCGTACGTCCGCGACCGCATCCTGCTCGACAAAGCCACGGTCACGCTTTACGAGGACATCCAGGAGTTCTGGGTCGCCGAACGCGACGACAACGCCGAGGTGGTCGGCTGCGGGGCACTGCACGTGATGTGGGAAGACCTCGCGGAAGTGCGCACTCTCGCGGTGAAGCCGGGCCTCAAGGGCGCCGGAGTCGGTCATCAGTTGCTGGAGAAGTTGGTGGAGACCGCGCGTTGGCTCGGTGTTCGCCGCGTTTTCTGTCTGACCTTCGAAGTCGAGTTCTTCGGGAAGCACGGCTTCGTGGAGATCGGCGAGACGCCCGTGGACACCGATGTCTACGCGGAGCTGTTGCGTTCCTATGACGAGGGCGTCGCGGAGTTCCTCGGACTCGAACGAGTGAAACCGAACACCTTGGGCAACAGCCGGATGCTTCTGCATCTGTGATCGCCAAGGGCCGTAGGGGCAGAGATGGGCAGGAGATCGGCGAGAGATCGGCCCGCTATTCCGGGCACACCGCCTTGCCCCGGTGCCCTATGTCCGAAACGCGCATGTTTCCGGGTGGGAGCGGGCCCCTCGGTCTCTCCCAGGGGTTTGTGTTTTCCTCGCAAAAGCGGTTTGCTTTCCGACGTACTGCAGTACTGCATATAACAGGGGGCGGCGTAACGGCGGACGCCGCGGACCCCGGCCCTCAAGTTTTCGATGAAAGGAAATCCGGTGGCACAGAAGGTTCAGGTCCTTCTTGTCGACGACCTCGACGGCGGCGAGGCGGACGAGACCGTGACGTTCGCGCTGGACGGCAAGACCTACGAGATCGATCTCACGACGGCCAATGCGGACAAGCTGCGCGATCTCCTCGACCCCTACGTCAAGGGCGGCCGGCGTACCGGCGGCCGTGCCTCGGGCGGACGCGGAAAGGCCCGTGCGGCTTCCGGCGGCAGCCAGGACACCGCGCAGATCCGCGCCTGGGCGAAGGAGAACGGCTACGAGGTGAACGACCGCGGCCGTGTTCCCGCGACCATTCGCCAGGCCTACGAGGACGCCAACGCCTGACGGCTCCCCGGCCCGCGGCCCGCGCGCCGCAGCCGGACGCGGTGGCACCCGGTGGCCACCGTCTCCACCACACGTACGAGATCGGGGGCGCCTCCGACGCGCCCCGCGGCCGACAGCGTCGGCAGCGAGGCCTCGACCTCGCACCCGGGGGGTCGCAACCAGACGGCGGCCCCCTGTACGGGTTCCGCGAGGTCCTCGGCATGTCCGGGCCGTGCCGGAGCGTCCATCCGGCCTCGGGTGCCCAGCGCCCGCAGGTCGAGGGCGAGCGCGCCCCACTCCAGCCAGTCCAGCAGTCCCGGCAACTCCTCCGCGCTGCCCGCGGCCACCAGCAGCCGCATCCGCTCGCCCTGGAGCGCCACCGGAGAGTCCGGCGTCAGATGCCTGAGTGCCTCGACCCCCGCCCCGGCCGGCACGTCGAGCACATCGAAACGCACCCCCGTGACCAGCCGTAGCGGCTCTCCGGGCGACGCGGGCACTGTCGCCCACCCCAGATCGTTCTCGTACCAGTGCCGCAGCGGGCCCGACCATCGGGGCCCGCCCGGCACACCGACGGAACCGCAGTCCTGGGCGGAACCGGAACCGAGCGGACGACGGGGGTGAGGGACCGTGGAAGCAGCCAGGGGGACCGTGCCAGCCATGCCTCCTGCAACGCCCGAGAACCGCCAGGGTTACGCTGGGTGCGCCAGTGACTGCGCAGCGTCCCGCAATGGGCGGCGGGCGGACGTCCGGGGAGACGCAAGGTTGTTCGCCCATAGCGGAGGGATCGGGTGCTCACGGCATGGACTGTCCGTCGCTGCGGGTAAGACATCCCTAGTGGGAGGGGGCGACACGCATGCGAGGCCGTCTCACGTTCGCCATCGGCGTACTGGCGGAAGGGGTAACTGCCTGGCCTGCGGGAACATCGTCTCGCACCATCGGGTTGGAGCAGATGTCGGCGTTCGGGGTCAGGAGGCCATCGACGGTGTCGGCAGTTGGAATGAGCGGTCCCCGCTTGCGGGACTAAGCTGCGGAAGGACAGGGAGGTGCGAGGCTCATCGCGGTGCCAGGGTGCCCGTTGCCGACCTTCTGCACCGCGTCGGC
>NZ_JBEYFC010000069.1:0-27235 GCF_040634175.1 Streptomyces sp. NPDC007162 | reverse complement strand
GTCGACAACGACCCGATCGTCAAGGCGCACGGCGACGCGCTGCTCAGCCGCTCCGGCTCCACCAGCATCGTCCTCGCCGACCTCCGTCAACCCGCAGTCCGAGCCGCTGGAGCTGCGCGAAGATCTTCAGCCGCAGGGAGTAGAGGACCCGTTCGCCGGTACGGCCGGTCATCCGGGTCTCGCCGATCTGGGCCGCCCACTGGGCGAGCACCGCGAACAGCCCCAGCAGCGCGGCCTCCCAGACCGCGCCGAGCGCCATCCGGGAGACGCCCTGGTCGATGCCGTGCCGGATCAGCACCGGGAGGAGCAGGCCCAGACCGGCGTCCGCGGCGACCAGTGCGAGGCTGACGAGGAGCGGTGCGCCGAAGCCGCGCAGCAGGCGGCGCAGGCCGTAGGAGTCCTCGGGGCGGACGGCGCCGGACTCGTCGATGTCGGGGGTGTCGGTCGCCGGGGGCAACGCGTCCACCTGGGCCAGCAGTTCGGGGGTGGCGGGGGTGCCGGCGAGGGCGAGGTCCCGGGGCGTGCGGTCGCCGGTCCACAGGCGCGGGGTCACGCCGCGCTCGGCGTCGAACTCGGCGTCCAGCTCCTCCCGTACGGACGTGTCCTCGGCCGGTCCCGCGGGCAG
Organism: Streptomyces sp. NPDC007162; assembly: GCF_040634175.1. Taxonomy (NCBI): domain Bacteria; kingdom Bacillati; phylum Actinomycetota; class Actinomycetes; order Kitasatosporales; family Streptomycetaceae; genus Streptomyces; species Streptomyces sp. NPDC007162. Next base: position 26,610 of record NZ_JBEYFC010000069.1, on the reverse strand, counting down.
GGCGTGGCCCGGGGAGACCCCGCCCAGCTCGTCGGGGTCGGTGAGCAGCCTGCGGTAGAGGGCGGAGCGTTTCTGCAGCTCCTCGTCGGTGCCGATGTCGGCGAGCCGGCCGCCGTCGAGGACGGCGATGCGGTCGGCGAGGTTGAGGGTGGAGCGGCGGTGCGCGATGAGGAGGGTCGTGCGGCCCCGCATCACGTGGGTGAGCGCCTCGTGGATCTCGTGCTCCACCCGGGCGTCGACGGCCGAGGTGGCGTCGTCGAGGACGAGCAGCCGCGGGTCGGTGAGGATGGCGCGGGCGAGGGCGACCCGCTGGCGCTGGCCGCCGGAGAGGGTGAGGCCCTGCTCGCCGACCTTGGTGTCGTAGCCGTCGGGCAGTTCGGCGATGAAGCGGTCGGCCTGGGCGGCGCGGGCGGCTTCGCGGATCTCCTCGTCGGTCGCGTCCGGACGGCCGTACGCGATGTTGTTGCGGACCGTGTCCGAGAAGAGGAACGAGTCCTCCGGGACCAGTCCGATCGCGGACCTGAGCGAGTCGAGGGTCAGCTCGCGCACGTCGTGGCCACCGACCAGGACGGCGCCGTGGGTGACGTCGTAGAAGCGCGGCAGCAGGAGGGAGACGGTGGACTTGCCGGAGCCCGAGGAGCCGACGACGGCGAGGGTCTCGCCCGGGCGGATCTCGAAGCTCAGCCCCCGCAGGACGGGGCGCTCGTCGTCGTACCCGAAGGAGACGTCGTCGAACTCGACGGTCGCGGGCGCGTCGGCGGGGAGGGCCTTGGTGCCCTCCTTCAGCGTCGGCTCGGTGTCGATCAGCTCAAGCACCCGTTCGGTGCCGGCCCGGGCCTGCTGGCCGACGGTGAGGACCACCGCGAGCATCCGGACCGGGCCGACCAGCTGGGCGAGGTAGGAGGAGAACGCCACGAAGGTGCCGAGGGTGATGTGGCCGCGGACCGCGAGCCAACCGCCGAGTGCCAGCATGGCGACCTGGCCGAGGGCCGGGACGGCCTGGAGCGCCGGGGTGAACCTGCTGTTCAGCCGTATCGTCCGCAGCCGCCCGGCGAAGAGCCTGCGCCCGACCTCGCGGAGCTTGCCGGTCTCCTGCTCCTCCTGCCCGAAGCCCTTCACCACCCGCACGCCGCTCACGGCGCCGTCGACCACGCCGGCGACGGCGGCGGCCTGGGCCTGGGCGTACCAGGTGGCGGGGTGCAGCTTGCTGCGGCTGCGCTTGGCGATCCAGTACAGGGCCGGGGCGACGGCGAGGGCGACGAGGGTGAGCGGCGGTGACAGCCAGGCCATGATCCCGAGGGAGATCAGGAAGAGGAGGACGTTGCCGATGGTCATCGGCAGCATGAAGAGGAGGCCCTGGATCAGCTGGAGGTCGCTGGTGGCCCGGCCGACGACCTGGCCCGTGGACAGCTCGTCCTGGCGCCGCCCGTCGAGCCGGGTGAGGGTGTCGTACATCTCCGTGCGCAGGTCGTGCTGGACGTCGAGGGCGAGCCGGCCGCCGTAGTAGCGGCGGACGTAGGTGGCCGCGTAGACGAGGACGGCGGCCCCGACGAGCGCGCCCGCCCAGGGCCCCATCGACCGGCTGTGGGCACCGATCACGTCGTCGATGATCACCTTGGTGATGAGCGGTACGACCGCCAGCACGGCCATTCCGGCCAGCGAGGACCCGAGCGCGAGTACGACGTCCCGCGGGTGCCGCCAGGCGTATCCCGCCAGCCTGTGCGCCCAGCCACCCTGCTGCCGCTCCCCCTGTTGCGCTGCCACGCGGTGCCCTCCGTTCGCCCTGCTCTTCCGCAAGCCTCAACGCACCCGGAAGCGGATTTCATCCCTCCGCAACAAACCGGCCTGCCACACCCTCCGCACGGCGGGCGGAGGCCGCTGCCAGTACCTCGGTGAGGAAGCGGCGCACCGTCTCCAGTTCGTCGGGCTCGAACCCCTCCGCGGCCGCCACCACCTCGCCGATCACCGGCCCGAAGAAGGCCCACCCGAGTTCCACGGCCCTCTCCTCCGCCTCCAGGAGCACGCGGCGCCGGTCGGCGGTGTCCCTGCTGCGCCGGACCAGCCCGAGCCGCTCCAGCCGGTCCACCAGGGCGGTGGTCCCCGCGGAGTTCAGGCGCAGCTGCCCGCCGAGCCACCCGGGTGTGGCACGGGTACCGGTGCGCGCCGCGTCCAGCAGGTGGATCAGCGCCCGCACATCGGTGGGGTGCAGCCCGTGCCCCGCGGCGAACTCGGCGCCGAGCAGGTCGAACTCGACGGTGACCGCACGGAGCAGGTGGACCAGTCGCATCGCCGGACTCCGGTCGTCCATGCACACCTCTCGGTTCCCTCGCCGCGTTCCCGTTAATATCTCGCTCGACGAGATTATCGCTCGGCGAGAGGAATACCGGTGCCCTCTTTCGACCGCGTCTACGAAGAGCTCCGCGCCCGCTGGCCCGAGTCCACCGAGGAGCGCGACGTCGCCACGCCGTACGGGCGCACCCGGATCCATGTGTACGGCCCGGCGGACGGCGCCCCGCTGGTGCTGCTGCCGGGAGGCTCCGCCACCGGCCTGGTCTGGTTCGCCAACGCGCCGGCCCTCGGCGAGCGGTACCGGGTCCACGCGGTCGACCTGCTGGGCGACGCCGGCCGCACCGAACGCCACGGCGCCGCGCTGCGGACCGCCGACGACCTCACGGCCTGGCTGGACGCGGTGCTGGACGGACTCGGACTCGCCCGCACCCGGCTGTGCGGGCACTCGTACGGGGCCTTGCTGGCCGTCCGGTACGCGCTGCGCGCGCCTCAGCGGGTCGACCGCCTCGCGCTCGTCGACCCGACCCAGGTCTTCGCCGGATTCCGTCCCGGCTACCTGCTGCGCGCGCTGCCCACCCTGATCCGCCCGACGGAGGCCCGCGCCCGGGCCTTCCTGGCCTGGGAGACGGCGGGCTGCCGCCCGGACGAGACCTGGCAGCGCCTGTACGCGCTGGCCACCACCGTTCCCGGCCGCACGTTCGTCGCGGGCAGCCGTCCCCGGACCGCCGGCCTCGACATGCCGGTACTGGTCCTGCTCGCCGAGCACAGCCGCGCCCACCACGCCCGCAAGGTCGCCGAAAGGGCCCGCCGGGCACTCCCGCGGGGCGAGGTCGTACTGCTCCCCGAGGCCACCCACCACTCCCTGCCCCTCACCGCACCGCAGCAGCTGAACGACCGTCTGACGGACTTCCTGGGGCGACCGTTCGGGGTGGCGGTCGCGGAAACCGGCGGCCCGACCGGATAACGGAACGTCAAAGCCACCCGCTCTCGTACAACCTTTCGTGCGAATACCTGCGTCAGAGGGGGCATGACTCACCGGATATCCAGACGTGCCAGAGCGCTGGCGGCGGTGGCCGGCGGGGCCGCGCTCACCGTGGGCATGGCCGCCGCGCCCGCCTCGGCCGCGGCGCCCGCGGTCAGTTGTACGTCCGCGAAGGCTGCCCTCGCCACGAAGTTGAAGACGGACATCACCGCGGCCGTCGCGAACCGCAGGGGGACGGTCGCCGTCGGGCTCTACGACCGGTCCACGAAGACGACCTGCACGCTCCGCTCCACCACGCACTACGACTCGGCCAGCACGGTCAAGGTCACCGTCCTCGCCACGCTGCTGTGGGACGCGAAGAAGCACAACCGGTACCTGACGACCACCGAGCAGACGCTCGCCAAGGCCATGATCACCAAGTCGGACAACGACGCGACCAGCAAACTGTGGAAGCAGCTGGGCCTGACGAAGATCAAGGGCTTCCTCGGCGCCGCCGGCATGACGCAGACGACCCCGGGCGCGAACAACTACTGGGGCCTGACCCAGATCGACGTGCGCGACGAGCAGAAGCTGCTCGCCCTCGTCACCGCCAAGAACAGTGTGCTCAGCGACAACGCGCGGGCCTACATCCTGAAGCTGATGGGGCAGGTCATCTCGTCCCAGCGGTGGGGCACCCCCTACGGCGCTCCCTCCGGTGTCTCCGTGCACGTCAAGAACGGCTGGTTGCAGCGCTCGACGCACGGCTGGCGGGTGCACAGCCTCGGCACGTTCACGGGTGGCGGGCACGACTACCAGATGACCGTGCTGACGCAGGACAACAGCACGATGTCCTACGGCATCGACACGATCCAGGCCGTCGCGAAGGTGATCCACAGGGACCTCAAGGCGTCCTGAGGCTCCGCAGGGCCCCTCCGGCCGGAAATCGGCCTTCCTTCATGAGGCGGCCCCCGGCCCGTCACCGGTGCGTCCTACGGTGACCGCCATGCGCCTGCGAACCCTACTCGCCACCGTCACCGCCGGCCTGGCGGCGGCCACCTCCCTGTCCGCCGCCGGGCCCGCCACGGCCACGCCCGCCAACCCCGCTGCGGGCAGGGCCTGTTCGCCCTCGGTCGCCATCGACGGCTTCTCCGACGCCCTCGACAAGACGACCTTCGGCGGCTATTTCGTCGGCAACCTCTCCGCGCTCGCCGTGGACGAGGACGGCTCCCTGGCCGCCCTCGCCGACCGCTCCTACCTCTTCGACCTGGACGCGAGGACGCTCGCGCCGAAGAAGGCCGTGCCGCTCGCCGACGAGAACGGCGCCGCGCTGGACTCCGAGGGCCTGGTGGTGGACCGGGACGGCACCCGGCTGATCACCTCCGAGACCGAGCCGTCCGTCCGCCGCTACTCGGCGGACGGCAGGATCCTGGACCGCCTCCCGGTGCCGTCGTCCCTGCTGGTGTCCCCCGCCGGGCGGGCCACCGCCAACCAGACCTTCGAGGGCCTGACCCTGCTGAACGGAGGCCGCACCCTGCTGGCGTCCATGGAGGACGCGCTCTCCGGCGACACCCCGGGAACCGTCCGCTTCCAGACCTGGCAGCGCACGAAGGGCGGCCATTTCCGGCTGTCGGCCCAGTACGCCTACCGCACCGACGACCCGGCCCTCGGCGTCCCCGAGGTGCAGGCACTGCCCGACGGCCGGCTGCTGGTCCTGGAGCGCGGGTTCACCACCGGCGTCGACAACACCGTCCGCCTCTTCCTGGCCGATCCGCGGCACGCCACGGACACCGGCGGCATCCAGAACCTGACCGGGCAGGCGGGCGTCCGCCTGATCAGGAAGACCCTGCTCACGGACCTCGCGAGCTGCCCGTCCCTGGGCGCCACGGCCAAGCAGCCGCAGCCCAACCCGCTCCTCGACAACATCGAGGGCATGGCCGTCACCGGCCGCGCGAAGGGCGCGTACCAGGTCCTCCTGGTCAGCGACGACAACCAGAACGCGGCCCAGACGACGCGGTTCTACCGGCTGTCGGTCCGGGTGCGCTGACCCGGAGGGCGCCCCCGCGGAGGGCGGCCCGCACCGGCCGCTCTCTTACCGACATCTCATCCGTCCACAGCCCGCACCAAGGATCGGCACAGCCCCCGCCCATCGGCCGCCCGCATGGTGGGATGGTGACATCTGCCACCGATCCCGTCCCCCACTCGCCCGTGTCCCCCGACTGGGGGCCGCCCACGGCGACCGCCACGGCACCCCCGACGGCCACCCCCGCGGCCTCCCTGCCGGACAGGGCACCGCGCTGGTCGCTGCCCGCGTTGCTCGCGATCCTGGTCCTGGCTGCGGTGCTCTACTGCTGGAACCTCTCCGGTTCCGACATGAACACCTTCTACAGCGGCGCCGTCTGGGCCGGTACGAAGAGCTGGAAGGCCTGGTTCTTCGGTTCCCTGGACCCGGGCAACTTCCTGACCGTCGACAAACCACCGCTCGCCACCATGGTGATGGGCCTGTCGAGCCGGATCTTCGGCTTCGGCACGTGGCAGATGATGGCGCCGATGATCCTGCTGGCGCTCGCCACGATCCACATCCTGCACACCACCGTGAAGCGGGTGTGGGGCCACGGCGCGGCGACCGTCGCCGCACTGGTGCTGGCGCTGACCCCGATCACCGTCGCCATCAACCGCGACAACAACCCCGACACCCTGCTGGTCTTCCTCATGGTGTCGGGCGCGGCGCTCGCGTTCCGCGCCACCCGCGACGAGAGGCTGCTGCCGCTGCTCGGCGCGGCGGCGTGCTTCGGCCTCGCCTTCAACACCAAGCTCCTCGCGGGCTGGATCGCGCTCCCCGCCGTCTTCGCGCTCTACCTGTACGCGTCGAAGGCCCCCTGGGTGAAGCGGGCCGTCAACCTGGCGCTCGCCGCGGTCGTCCTGGCCGTCTCCAGCTTCTGGTGGGCGGTCGCCGTCTCCCTGGTCCCGGCCTCCGACCGGCCGTACATCGGCGGCTCCACGGACGGCTCCGCCTGGGACCTGATCATGGGGTACGACGGTCTCGGCCGCGTCTTCGGCGGCGAGGGCAACGGCGGGGGCGGGGGTGGCGGAGGCGGCGGCTTCTCCGGTTCCGCGGGCCTCGGCCGGATGTTCAACGACATCCTCGGCGGCCAGATCTCCTGGCTGCTCCCCTTCTCGGCCGTCGCGCTCGTCGCCGGTCTGGTGCTGTGCGGGCGCGCCCCGCGCACCGATCTCAGGCGGATGGCGCTGGTCCTGTGGGGCGGCTGGACCCTCCTGCACTACGTGATCTTCGCGACCGCGCAGGGCACCATGCACCCCTACTACACGACCGCGCTCGCCCCCGGCATCGCGGTGCTGTGCGCGGGCGGCGGCGTGATGATGCTGGACGCGTTCCGCACCGACAAGCGGTGGGTGTGGGTGCTGCCCGTCGCCTTCGGCGTCACCGGTATCTGGGCGATCGTGCTGCTGCGCCGGGCCTCCGGCTGGAACACCTGGCTGTGGCCGGCGGTCGGCGTGCTGACGGCGGCCGGCATCGTGGGCATGATCCTCTTCCGGTCCGGCAACAGGGCACGGCTGCTCGCGGCCTCGCTGGCGGCGGCCGCGGTCGCGGCGCTGGCCGGCCCGACGGCGTACGCGGCGACCCTGCCGTTCGGCAGCGGCACCGGCGGGGGCATGCGCGGCGGTACGAACCCGACCGCGGGTCCCTCCACGGGCAGCGGCTTCGGCGGTCCCGGCGGGGGCGGCGGCAACCGGGGCGGCCGCTTCCCGGGCGGCGGCGAGCTGCCGGGCGGTACGCAGCAGGGCGGCGGGAACAACCAGGCCGGCGGTGAGAGGGGCGGAGGCTTCCCGGGCGGCGGCAACGGGCAGATGACGCCCGGCGGCGGTACCGGTGAACTCCCGAGCGGCGGTACCGGCAACGGCCGGATGCCCGGCGGAACGGGCGGCACCGTTCGCTCCGGCGAGCTGCCCGGTGGCGGTACCGGTACCGGCGGCACCCGCGGCGGCTTCGGCGGCGGCATGGGCGGCGGCGCCGACAGCGAGCTGATCGCCTACCTGAAGAAGCACATGGACGGTGCCACCTGGCTGCTGGCCGTCTCCAACTCGCAGTCCGCGGCGCAGATCGAGCTGAGCGCGCGGGAGCCGGTGATCTCCATGTGGGGCTTCACCGGGTCCGACAAGGCGATGACGGTCGCCAAGCTGGAGGAGCTCGTGAAGGCGGGCAAGCTGCACTACATCCAGGTCGGCTCCGGCGGCATGGGCATGGGCGGCGACAACACGCTCAGCTCCGCGGTGACCTCGTGGGTGGAGAAGCACGGCACCGCGGTGAAGGAGAGCGCGTACAGCAAGAGCACGAGCTCCTCTGCGAAGACGTCCACGCGCAGCAGCACGTCGACGCTCTACCGGCTGGACCCGTCGGACGTCGGCTGACACACCGGCACAAGAGGCCCCCGACCGCACGGTCGGGGGCCTCTTTTTACGTCCCGTTCACCTACCGGTTCTCATGTCCATGTCACCCTGCTTCTCGCCGCCTCATCAACCCGCGTAGATGGGAAACTCTTTATGCTGGCGACACACATCCGGCGCTGGAAGTCGGTGGCGCTGACGACCGCCGCCGTCCTGGTGGGCCTGACCGCCCCGGCGCTGACGGCGACCCCGGCCGCCGCCACCACGACCGCGTACGACTCGACGTACTACAAGAACGCGATCGGCAAGACGGGGACGAGCCTCAAGTCGTCCCTGCACACGATCATCAGCGCGAACGTCACCAAGCTGTCGTACTCGGCCCTGTGGGACGCCCTGAAGAACACCGACCAGGACCCGAACAACAGCGGCAACGTGATCCTGCTGTATTCGGGCATCTCGCGCAGCAAGACCCTCAACGGCGGTGACAGCGGCGACTGGAACCGCGAGCACGTCTGGGCGATCTCGCACGGCGACCTGACCACGTCCACCGGTCCCGGCACGGACCTGCACCACATCCGTCCCGAGGACGTGGCGGTCAACGGCAAGCGCGGCAACCTCGACTTCGACGAGGGCGGCTCCACCTTCACCAACAGCGGCGGCAGCAAGGTCGACTCGGACTCGTTCGAGCCGCGCGACGCCGTCAAGGGCGACGTGGCCCGGATGATCCTCTACATGGCCGTCCGCTACGAGGGCGACGACGGCTTCGCGAACCTGGAGCCCGACGACAAGGTCAACAACGGCTCCAACCCGTACATCGGCAAGCTCTCGGTCCTGAAGCAGTGGAACGACGAGGACCCGCCGGACTCCTTCGAGGAGAACCGCAACAACGTCATCTACACCACCTACCAGCACAACCGGAACCCGTTCATCGACCACCCGGAGTGGGTGGACGCGATCTGGTAGGCGCGCGGGTCCCGGTCGTACTAGTTACCTCACACAGGTGAAGTCGATCTTGGGGTCGGGCGTGTCCCGGTGAGCGCCCAGGAGCATGGAGGGTGTCCCGGCGGTTCTGCCGGGGCGTCCCCAACTCCCCCTTCCGGAGAGCCCCGTGAAGCTGCGCACCTGGTCCCTCGCCGCCGTCCTCGCACTGACCGCCCTGGTGCTTCCCGCAGCACCCGCGTCCGCCCACGCGGCCGCCGCGCCGTCCTGCCCCGACGGCTCGGTCTGCTTCTGGAGCGGTGAGGGCTTCGGTGGCGACTACTGGGAGTGGACGTCGCGCAGCGGCTACCGCGACATGCCACCGAACCTCCACGACAACGTCGGTTCCTTCGTCGCCGCCACCCGCGCCTGCTTCGTCAACTGGGACCCCCAGGAGAAGCGCGACGTCTACAACGGCGACTGGCGCTCCCAGTACGGCGGCGACTTCGGCGGCCGCATCGACGGGGTGGGACCGGGGGCCTGCTGAATCAGGACAGTTGGAGCTCGGGCAGGTCGAGGTCGGGCAGCGAGAAGCGGGCCGCGATCGCCCGCGCGATCCGTATGTCGCGGTCGCCGTCGTAGTCCGCGTGCGGCTGTGGGACGGGGTCTCGAAGCTGACAACCGCCCTAGCCGAGATGTGTCGGTGCGAACATCCGCAGCAGGGCAGGGAGTACGACCACGGACGGGCCCGGTTCCGAGAGGGCCTTGGCCAGGTCCGCCGCCAGGGTCTCCGGGCTGGTCCGGGTGCCGGGGACGCCGAAGGACTCCGCGAGGGCCACGTAGTCGGGGCGGGTCAGTTCCGTCGCCGTGGGCTCGCCGAAGGCGTCGGTCATGTACTCGCGGAGGATGCCGTAGCCGCCGTCGTCGACGATGAGCCAGGTGACCGGGAGGCCGTACTGCCTGGCCGTCGCCAGTTCGGCGATGGAGTAGAGGGCGCCGCCGTCGCCGGAGACCGCCAGCACCGGGCGGGTCGGGTCGGCGGCGGCCGCGCCGAGGGCCGCCGGGAAGCCGTAGCCGAGACCGCCGGCGCCCTGCGCCGAGTGCATCAGGTTCGGGGCCTCGGCGTCGAACGCCGACCACGCCCAGTACGCCAGGATCGTCATGTCCCAGAAGGACGGGGACCCGGCGGGCAGGGCCTGGCGGACCGACGCCAGCACGTCCTGTTCCAGGGTGAGTTCCTGCACGGCGATGCGTTCCGAGACGCGGGAGAGCAGGTCTCGTACCCGGTCCGGGGCCGACGGGTCCTCGCGCGGGGTCACCGTCTCCAGCAGCGCCTGGAGTGCGAGGCGCGCGTCCGCGTGGATGCCGAGGGCCGGGTGGTTGGACTCCAGTTTGCCGAGGTCCGCCTCGATCTGGATCACCCGGCCGCGCGGCTTGAACGTGTGGTAGTTGGAGGAGAGTTCGCCCAGGCCCGAGCCGACCACGAGGAGGACGTCGGCGTCCTCCAGGAAGTCCGTGGTGTACCGGTCCTCCAGCCAGGACTGGAGGGAGAGCGGGTGGTGCCAGGGGAACGCGCCCTTGCCGCCGTAGGTGGTGACGACCGGGGCGTTCAGCGTCTCGGCCAGCTGCCGCAGCTTCCCCGCGGCGTCCGACCGTACGACCCCGCCGCCCGCGATGATCGCGGGGCGCGCGGCGCGCGAGAGCAGGTCCGCGGCCACGGCGGTCAGTTCGGGGCGCGGCGGGAGTTCCTCCGGGGTCGCGTCGACCGCGGTCACCACCGGGACGGACGTCTCGGCGAGGAGGACGTCCTGCGGGATCTCCACCCACACCGGGCCGTGCGGCACCGTCAGCGCGGACTGCCAGGCCGCGGCGATCGCGGAGGGGATCTGCGACGGGGTGCGGACCGTGTGCACCGACTTCACCACGCCCCGGAACGAGGCCGACTGGTCCGGGAGTTCGTGCAGGTAGCCGTGGCGGCCGCCGCCGAGGCCCGCGGTGGGGATCTGGCTGCTGATCGCGAGGACCGGCGCGGAGGCGGCGGCCGCCTCGTGCAGCGCGGCGAGCGAGGTCAGCGCGCCGGGGCCGGTGGAGAGCAGCAGCGGGGCCGCCTCGCCGGTGATCCTGCCGTACGCGTCCGCCGCGAAGCCCGCGTTGTTCTCCACCCGCAGGCCGACATAGCGCAGGGAGGAGCGGCGCAGGGCGTCGAACATGCCGAGGGCGTGCTGGCCGGGCAGGCCGAAGACGGTGGTCGCGCCGAGCCCGGCCAGGGTCTCCACGACCAGGTCCCCGCCGTTGCGGCCGGCGGGCGGGTTCAGGGCTGCGGCCGTCTGCGCATCGGTCGGGCGGAGCACCAGGTCGTGGTCGTGGGTCACTTGGAGCGTGCCTCGGCAATCTGTCGGGTCATGATCGTGGTCAGTTCGTACGCGGTGTGCGAGGCCGCCACCGACGTGATCTCCGCGTGGTCGTACGCGGGGGCCACCTCGACGACGTCCGCCGACACCAGGTTGCAGGAGGAGAGTCCGCGCAGGATCTCCAGCAGCTCCCTGGAGGTCATACCACCGGCCTCGGGCGTGCCGGTGCCCGGGGCGTGGGCCGGGTCGAGGCAGTCGATGTCGATCGAGATGTACAGGGGGCGGTCGCCGACGCGCTGCCGCAACTGGTCGGCCACCTCGTCGGCGCCCCGGCGGTAGACGTCCGCCGAGGTGACGATGCCGAAGCCCATCTTCTCGTCGTCGGTGAGGTCCTGTTTGCCGTAGAGGGGGCCGCGGGTGCCGACGTGCGAGAGGGCGGAGGTGTCGAGGATGCCCTCCTCCACCGCGCGCCGGAACGGGGTGCCGTGGGTGTACTCGGCGCCGAAGTAGGTGTCCCAGGTGTCGAGGTGGGCGTCGAAGTGGAGCAGCGCGACCGGGCCGTGCTTCTTCGCGACCGACCGGAGCAGCGGCAGGGCGATGGTGTGGTCGCCGCCCAGTGTCATCAGCCGGGCGCCGGTGCCGAGCAGTTCGTCGGCGGCCGCCTCGATGGTCTCGACGGCCTCGTGGATGTCGAACGGGTTCACCGCGACGTCCCCGCCGTCCGCCACCTGCGCCAGCGCGAAGGGGGAGGCGTCCTGCGCCGGGTTGTACGGGCGCAGCAGCCGGGACGCCTCGCGGATGGCGTTGCCGCCGAAGCGGGCACCCGGCCGGTAGGAGACACCGGAGTCGAAGGGCACGCCCACCACCGCCACGTCCGCGCGGCCCACCTCGTCGAGGCGGGGCAGCCGGGCGAAGGTGGCGGGACCGGCGTACCGGGGGACGCGGGAGGAGTCGACGGGGCCGCGGGGCGTCTCGTTGCCGCTCATGGCGTGCTGCCTTCTTTCCTGCGCTTCGTCGCGCATGTACCGCTATGCACTGCTTCTGTTTCGACCTTACCGGTGGGCCGGGACCGGTTCGGACACGGGTTCGGGAGCACCCCGGCCGGCGAGCCGCTCGCGCCAGTTCGCCAGCACGGCCTCGTCGGTCGGCCTGGTCGCCAGGGAGACGGCGACGTAGGCAATGAGGGAGGAGAGGAGGCCGTAGTAGACGGGCTCGTTGGCGAGGATGCCGTACCCGGCCATCAGGCCGATCACCGCGAGGCCGCCGACGACCACGGCGGCGAGGGCACCCTGGACGGTGCCGCGCTTCCACAGCAGCCCGCCGAGGATGGGCACGAGCAGACCGCCGACGAGCAGGTTGTACGCCACGGTGAGCGCCTCCACCACGTTGTCGAGCGCGATGGCCGTGCCGATCACACCGAGCCCCATGACCAGGATGAAGACCCGGTTGCCGCGCACCTCGTCGTGGTCGCCGGACCGCGCCTTCCCGCGCAGTCGCGACCAGATGTCGTTGTTGGCCACGGTGGCACAGGCGATCAGCGCGCCGGACGAGGTCGACATCACCGCGGCGAGCGCCGCGGCCAGCACCAGCCCTCGCACACCGACGGGGAGTTCGTCCTTGACGATGGTGGCGAAGGCGTCGTCCGGGCTGCCCAGCTTCGGGTACAGCACCTTGGCCGCCGTCCCGATGACCGCCCCGGCGAGGGCGTAGACCAGGCAGTACGTGCCCGCGACCGTGCCGCCCCACCGCGCCGTCGTGTCGCTGCGCGCCGTGAACACCCGCTGCCAGATGTCCTGCCCGATGAGCATGCCGAACGTGTAGATCAGCACATAGGTGAAGATCGTCTCGCCGCCGATGCCCAGCGGGTCGAAGTACGACGTCGGCAGCTTCGCCCTCATCTCCGAGAAGCCGCCCGCCTTCACCACCGCGATGGGCAGCAGGAGCAGCAGCACGCCGATCGTCTTCACCACGAACTGGACCATGTCCGTCAGCGTGATCGACCACATCCCGCCGAGCGTCGAGTAGGCGACCACGATCGAGCCGCCGATGACGATCGCGACGGTCCGGTTCATGTCGAAGAGGACGTCGAAGATCGTGGCGTAGGCGATGGTCGAGGTGACGGCGAGCATGAGCGTGTACGCCCACATGACCACCCCGGAGATGACGCCGGCCCGGCCGCCGTACCGCAGGTCCAGCATCTCGGAGACGGTGTACACCTTGAGGCGGGCGATCCGGGCCGAGAAGAAGACCGAGAGGGCGAGCAGACCCAGGCCGATGGTGAAGACCATCCAGGCCCCGGACAGCCCGTACCGGTAGCCCAGCCCGACCCCGCCGATGGTGGACGCGCCACCGAGGACGATCGCCGCCATGGTGCCGGAGTACATGGCGGGCCCGAGCCGGCGCCCGGCCACCAGGAACTCGCTCTTGGACCTGGCGCGGCGCATGCCCCACCAGCCCATGGCCAGCATCCCGGCGAGATAGAGCACGATCACTGTGTAGTCGACGGCCACGGGACCTCCCTCGAATCGTGTGCACGGAGTCGGACGACGTGCAACGACACTAGGTGGCCGGAAAGCGACTGCGAAGTGTACGTTTCATCCATTCGAGCCGTACGGGATGGAGGAAACGCACACCATGCCGGACCCCACGGTTCCCCCCACTCCGCCCGTGCCCCTGGCGGCCCTCCTGGCCCGCGAGGACCTCGCCCTGCGCCAGATCGCCGGACCCTCCGGCCCCTCCCTCGTCGTCCACGCGGCGCACACCTCGGAGATGGCCGACCCGTACCCGTACCTGCTCGGCGGCGAGCTGCTGCTGACGGCCGGAGTGCACATCCCGGACACGGCGGGCTCGGGGACCTACTTCGACGACTACGTGTCCCGGATCGTCGCGGCGGGCGGCGCCGCCCTGGGCTTCGGCCTCGCCCCCGTCCACGACACGGTCCCGGCCGCCCTCGTCACCGCCTGCGACCGCCACGGCCTGCCGCTGCTGGAGGTCCCGCCGGGGACCCCGTTCACCGCCGTCGCCCGCGCCGTCTGGCAGCTGCTGGCCCAGGCCCGCCTGACCGAGCTGCGCCGGGTCACCGACGCCCAGCAGAGCCTCGCGGCCGCCGCCTCCCGCCCCGACCCGGTCCCCTCGGTGCTGCGCCAGCTGGCGGTCCGGCTCGGCGGCTGGGCGGTGCTGTACGGCCCGGAGGGCACGGAGATCGCGTCGGCGGGCCGCGCGCCGGAGCCGCCGGTGCGCGCGTCCCTGACCGAGCTGGCGGAGGTCGTGCACCCCTCAGGTCCGGGCACCCCCACCTCCGCGACCCACGCCACCGCCGCCGCCCACCTCGCCGCCTACGCCCTCGGCACCGGCCAGGGCTTCGCCCTCGGCGTGGCCACCCCCGGCCGCGAACCGGGCGACCACACGATCGCCTCCGTGGCGGCGGTCCTCCTCACCCTCCTGACAGGCGACCAGCAGACCGGCTCGGGCGCGGCCCGTACGTCGGCACTCGTACGACTCCTGCTGGGCGGTACTGCGGAAGAGGTGGCTCTACTGCTGGGCAGCAGCGCCATCTGGTTCGTCGTGCACGCCTCACCGAACGACCGACGGGACCGTGCCCACCCAGGGGCGCGGGGAACTGCGCGACCAGCCCCCGCGCACCCGCAGCCGCCCGACCTCCTGGCCGCCACCGCCCTGGGCGCCGCACTCGGCTCGCCCCTCATCGACCCCGTAGGGGACATCGTCCAAGTCCTGGTCCCCGCCGACCGAACACCTGAGCCGCAGCCAGGCTGGACCCTCGGCGTCAGCGCCACCGCACCCGCACAGCACCTGCCGGCCGCGGCCACGCAAGCGGCCCGCGCTCTCGCCCGCGCCCGCGCGACCCGCACCCCCCTCGTCCGCCACACCCCCCGCCCCGGCGTGGCCGACCTGGTCCCGAAGGAAGAGGCACAGGCCCACGCCCGCACCCTCCTCGCCCCCCTCGCGGAGCACCCCGCCCTCACCGAGACCCTGCGCACCTGGCTCTCCCTGCACGGCAGTTGGGACCGCACCGCGGTCGCCCTGGCCGTCCACCGCAACACCGTCCGCCAGCGCGTCGCCCGCTGCGCGGCCCTGCTCGGCACCGAACTCGACGACCCGGACGTGCGGATGGAGCTGTGGTTCGCCCTGGGCCAGCAGTGACGCACGTCCCAGCGGACGATACGCAGGGGAACCGCACCGCCCCCTGCCTCACAATGTAGGCATGCCGATACCCGGGACACCCAGCCGCGCCGAGCTCGTCGAGCACCTTGTGAAGACCCGTATCGCGGGCGATGTCGCCACACCCCGCGAGAACAACCTGCTCCACTACCGCAAGCTGGCCAACGGCGAGCGCAACTGGTGGCTCGGACTGGAACTCGGCGACCGCTGGAGCGACGAGCAGGACGTGCTGGCCGTGATGGCCGAGCGGGTCGGGGTGAACGACGACGCGGAGTACCGGTACGGCCAGGACACCATCGACCCCGAGCTGACCGTGGACGGCCTGGACCGGCTGGCCGCACGGCTGCGCAAGGCGGCCGAGGGCAGACAGCGGGTGCTGTTCGCGACCGGCCACCCCGGCGGCCTGCTGGACGTGCACCGGGCGACGGCGGCGGCGCTGCGGGCCGCCGGCTGCGAGATCGTGGTCATCCCGGACGGGCTGCAGACGGACGAGGGGTACGTCATGCAGTTCGCCGACGTGGCGGTCCTCGAGCACGGGGCGACCCTGTGGCACACCCACTCCGGGGAGCCGATGAAGGCGATTCTGGGCGGGCTGGAGCGCGCGGGCCGGCCGCTGCCCGACCTGGTCGTCGCCGACCACGGCTGGGCGGGGTACGCGGCGCAGGCCGGCCTGGACTCCGTCGGCTACGCCGACTGCAACGACCCGGCGCTGTTCCTCGCCGAGGCGGAGGGCACCCTCCAGGTGGCCGTACCGCTCGACGACCACGTGCTCAGCCCGCGGTACTACGACCCGTTGACGGCGTACCTGCTGGCGGAGGCGGGACTGGCCTGACGCACCGGTGTGCGGCCCCCGTGAGACGGGAGCCGCACACCGTGCCCTGCCTGGCCCTAGACCCTCAGTTCATGCGGTTCCTGCGGTTCCTGGTCCGGTCGTGCCCGGTCGGCTCAGCCGAACCCGAGGCCGCCGAACCCGCCGAAGCCGCCGAAGCCACCGAAGCCGACGGCGGGGACGACCACGACCGGGACGACGGGGACCACGGGGACGACGGCGAAGCTGCGGAAGCCGCAGTTGTCGAACCCGCCGCCCCGGAAGCCGTTGCAGCCGAAGCCACCGGTGACGACGGTCTGGTGAGTGGAGGCGGGAGCCGCCGAGGCGGTACCCGCGGCGCCGATCGCCGCACCACCGGCCAGCAGCAGGCCGGCGGCGGACATCGCGGCGAGACGCCTCGCGCGCTGTACTCGCATGGGAAATACCTTTCTGCCGGACATACGTCCGCTACGCGGCACGTCCGCTATGCGGCACATGCACTGTGCGGCATTTCACTCATAGAGCTTAATCTCGGACAGGTCGGACGGCACGTCGGACCCTTACCCACCGTCATCGTCCGAGGTCCGGAGCGCGGCAGCCGCGCTCAGCTCTCCCGCGGGACGCGGACGACACCCTCCTGGATCACCGAGACGGCGAGCGATCCGTCCTGCGTGTAGATGCGGGCCTGTCCTAGCCCGCGGCCGCCGAACGCGGACGGCGACTCCTGGTCGTACAGCAGCCACTCGTCGGCGCGGAACGGGCGGTGGAACCACATGGCGTGGTCGAGGGAGGCGCCGACCACGTCGCCCACCGCCCATCCCCCGCGGCCGTGCGCGAGCAGGACCGAGTCGAGGAGGGTCATGTCGGAGACGTACGTGGCGAGGACGACGTGCAGCAGGGGGTCGTCGTCGAGCTTGCCGTTGGTGCGGAACCAGACCTGGCTGTGCGGCTCACGCGGCTCCCCGTACTTCCCGTACGGCGGCTCGTCCACGTAGCGCAGGTCGATCGCCTCGCGGGCCTCCAGGAACTTCTCGACCACGGCGGGCGGCAGATGGTCGTAGCCGCGCAGCCGCTCGGCCGAGGTGGGAAGGGTGACCGGGTCGGGCGCGGGCGGCATCGGGGCCTGGTGGTCGAGGCCGTCCTCGTACGTCTGGAAGGAGGCCGAGAGCGCGAAGATCGGCCGGCCGTGCTGGACGGCGACCGCGCGCCGGGTGGTGAAGGAGCGGCCGTCGCGGATCCGCTCGACGTTGTAGACGATGGGTGCGCCCGGGTCGCCGGCGCGCAGGAAGTACGCGTGCAGCGAGTGGGCGTGCCGGTCCGCCGGGACGGTGCGCCCGGCGGCGACCAGCGCCTGGGCCGCGACCTGTCCGCCGAAGACGCGCGGGACGACGGCGGACCGGGACTGGCCGCGGAAGATGTTCTCCTCGATCTGCTCCAGGTCGAGCAGGTCGAGGAGATCATTCAGTGCCTGGTTCATGGCACCTTTTCTACTGGCCGGGAATTGCGGAGGGCTTACAGGCCCATGTCCTTCGCGATGATCGTCTTCATGATCTCGCTGGTGCCGCCGTAGATCCGGTTGACGCGGTTGTCCGCGTACAGGCGGGCGATCGGGTACTCGTTCATGAAGCCGTAGCCGCCGTGCAGCTGGAGGCAGCGGTCGATCACGCGGTGGGCGACCTCGGTGGTGAACAGCTTGGCGCTGGCCGCCTCGGCGGGGGTCAGCTCACCGGCGTCCAGGGCCTCGGTGGCGCGGTCGACCACGGCCTCGGCGGCGTCCACCTCGGCCTGGCAGGCGGCCAGCTCGAACTTGGTGTTCTGGAAGGCGGCGACGGGCTGGCCGAAGACGACCCGCTCCTGCACGTACTGCTTGGCGAACCGGACGGCGGCCTTGGCCTGGGCGTAGGCGCCGAAGGCGATGCCCCAGCGCTCCGAGGCGAGGTTGTGGCCGAGGTAGTAGAAGCCCTTGTTCTCCTCGCCGAGGAGGTCCTCGACCGGGATCTTGACGTCGACGAACGCCAGCTCGGCGGTGTCGGAGGTCTTCAGGCCCAGCTTGTCGAGCTTGCGCCCGACGGAGTAGCCCTCCGCCTTGGTGTCGACCACGAAGAGGGAGATGCCGTGCCGGCGGTCCTCCTTGGTGGGCGCCGCGGTGCGGGCGCAGACGATCATGCGGTCGGCGTGCACGCCGCCGGTGATGAAGGTCTTGGCGCCGTTGAGGACGTAGTGCGTGCCGTCCTCGCTGAGCTTGGCGGTGGTCTTCATGCCGGCGAGGTCGGAGCCGGTGCCCGGCTCGGTCATCGCGATGGCCCACATCTCCTCGCCGGAGACGAACTTGGGCAGGTAGCGCTTCTTCTGCTCGTCGGTGGCGAGCAGCTTGATGTAGGGCAGGCCGAGCAGGACGTGCACGCCGGAGCCGCCGAAGGAGATGCCCGCGCGGGCGGTCTCCTCGTACAGGACGGCCTCGAACTTGTAGGAGTCGATGCCGGCGCCGCCGTACTCCTCGTCGACGCGGATACCGAAGACGCCCAGTTCGGCGAGCTTGTAGTAGAAGTCGCGGGGGGCCTGGCCGGCGGCGAGCCACTCGTCGTACACGGGGACGACCTCGGCCTCTATGAAGGCGCGGAGGGTGTCCCGGAACGCCTCGTGATCCTCGTTGTACAACGTACGGCGCACGGCCGCCACCTCCAGGCACGTCAGCTGTCTAAGCGCTTGCTCAGACTTCCAAGGTACCGGTGGGTAGGCCGATGGGTCCAGGGCACGGCGGCCTGCGACAGGGGTAACGCTCGTCACTCCCCCGCCGCCGCGCTGAACGCCCCCTTCGCCATGCGGTGCAGCAGGGCCGCCGTGGCCGCCCGGCCGGGGAGGGAACCCGGTCGGCCCAAGTGGGGGGTGGAGTTCAGGAGGCCGAAGACGGAGTGGACCGCCGAGCGGGCCGCGGGCTCCGGCAGGGCGGGGTGGACCTCCCGGACGACCTCCACCCACAGCTCGACGTACTGCCGCTGCAACTGCCGGACCAGTTTCCGGTCGCTGTCGCGCAGGCGGTCCAGTTCCCTGTCGTGCAGGGTGATCAGTGGACGGTCGTCGAGGGCGAAGTCGATGTGCCCCTCGACGAGGGAGTCGAGGACCTCCTCGGCGGGGACCCCGTCGGCCTCCGCCAGGCGCCGCTTCGCCCCCGTCAGCAGCTGTCCGCTGATCCCCACCAGCAGCTCCGCGAGCATCGCGTCCTTGCCCGCGAAGTGCCGGTAGAGACCGGGCCCGCTGATGCCGACCGCCGCACCTATCTCGTCCACGCCGACGCCGTGGAAGCCGCGCTCGGCGAAGAGCCGCGCGGCCTCCCTGAGGATCTGCTCGCGGCGGGTCGGGGCGTCGGTTCTCGTGACCATGAGGGCAATTCTAGACAGGGAGGTTAGCGGTCGTTAACCTGAGGGAAATGCGTTAACGCTCATTAACAAGGTGAGGGGATCGCGGGATGGACCAGGCACCGGAGCTTCAGAGCGCGGCGGACCCCGCGTCGGAGGCCTTTCGGGCCAACGAGGAGGCGCACCGCGTCCTCGTGGAGGAGCTGCGCGGCAAGCTCGCCGCGGCCGCGCTGGGCGGCGGTGAGAAGGCACGGGCGCGGCACACCGCGCGCGGCAAGCTGCTGCCGAGGGACCGGGTGGACACCCTGCTCGATCCGGGCTCCCCGTTCCTGGAGCTGGCCCCCCTGGCGGCCGACGGGATGTACGAGGGGGCCGCCCCCGCGGCCGGCGTGATCGCCGGGATCGGGCGGGTCAGCGGCCGGGAGTGCGTGATCGTCGCCAACGACGCGACCGTCAAGGGCGGTACGTACTACCCGATGACCGTGAAGAAGCACCTGCGGGCGCAGGAGGTGGCCCTCGACAACCGGCTGCCCTGTCTCTACCTGGTGGACTCCGGGGGCGCCTTCCTGCCCATGCAGGACGAGGTCTTCCCGGACCGCGACCACTTCGGACGGATCTTCTACAACCAGGCCCGGATGTCCGGCGCGGGGATCCCGCAGATCGCGGCGGTGCTCGGGTCGTGCACGGCGGGCGGCGCGTACGTCCCGGCGATGAGCGACGAGGCGGTCATCGTCCGCAACCAGGGGACGATCTTCCTCGGCGGTCCCCCGCTGGTGAAGGCCGCCACCGGCGAGGTGGTGACGGCCGAGGAACTCGGCGGCGGCGAGGTGCACTCCCGCGTCTCCGGCGTCACCGACCACCTCGCCGAGAACGACGCACACGCGCTGCGCATCGTCCGCGACATCGTCGCCACGCTCCCGGTCCGCCGCTCCCTGCCCTGGCAGGCCACCGCGGCCGTCGAGCCCAAGGCCGACCCGTACGGCCTCTACGGCGCCGTCCCCGTCGACTCCCGCACCCCCTACGACGTCCGCGAGATCATCGCCCGGGTCGTCGACGGCTCCCGGTTCGCCGAGTTCAAGAGCGAGTTCGGGCAGACCCTGGTCACCGGCTTCGCCCGGATCCACGGCCACCCCGTCGGCATCGTCGCCAACAACGGCATCCTGTTCTCCGAGTCCGCCCAGAAGGGCGCCCACTTCATCGAGCTGTGCGACCAGCGCGGGATCCCGCTGGTGTTCCTCCAGAACATCTCCGGCTTCATGGTGGGCAGGGACTACGAGGCGGGCGGCATCGCCAAGCACGGCGCCAAGATGGTGACGGCGGTGGCCTGCACCCGGGTGCCGAAGCTGACGGTGGTGGTCGGCGGCTCGTACGGCGCCGGGAACTACTCCATGTGCGGGCGGGCCTACTCCCCCCGCTTCCTGTGGATGTGGCCCAACGCCAAGATCTCGGTGATGGGCGGCGAGCAGGCGGCCTCGGTCCTCGCGACGGTGAAGCGGGACCAGCTGGAGGCGCGGGGCGAGGACTGGCCCGCGGACGAGGAGGAGGCCTTCAAGGCCCCGGTCCGCGCGCAGTACGAACGCCAGGGCAACGCCTACTACGCCACGGCCCGCCTCTGGGACGACGGGGTCATCGACCCCCTCGACACCCGGCAGGTGCTCGGCCTCGCCCTGACGGCCTGTGGCAACGCGCCCCTGGGTGAGCCCCAGTTCGGCGTCTTCCGGATGTGAGGAGGGGACTCGTGTTCGACACCGTACTCGTGGCCAACCGGGGCGAGATCGCCGTCCGGGTCGTCCGCACGCTGCGCTCACTGGGCGTGCGCTCGGTGGCCGTGTACTCCGACGCCGACGCGGACGCCCGGCACGTCCGGGAGGCCGACACGGCGGTACGGCTCGGCCCGGCGCCGGCGGCCGAGAGCTATCTGTCGGTGGAGCGGCTGCTGGACGCGGCCGCCCGCACCGGCGCGCAGGCCGTCCACCCCGGTTACGGCTTCCTCGCCGAGAACGCGGCCTTCGCGCGCGCCTGCGAGGAGGCCGGGCTGGTCTTCGTCGGGCCGCCGGCCGACGCGATCGCGCTGATGGGCGACAAGATCCGGGCCAAGGAGACCGTGCGGGCGGCCGGGGTGCCGGTGGTGCCGGGCGGCCGGGACCCCGAACTGGCGCAGGCGGCCCGCGAGCTGGGTGCGCCGGTGCTCCTCAAGCCGTCCGCGGGCGGCGGCGGCAAGGGCATGCGGCTGGTGCGCGACCTCGCCCTGCTGGACGAGGAGATCGCGGCCGCCCGCCGCGAGGCCCGCGCCTCCTTCGGCGACGACACGCTCCTCGTCGAGCGGTGGGTCGACCGGCCCCGGCACATCGAGATCCAGGTGCTGGCCGACGGCCACGGCAACGTGGTGCACCTGGGCGAGCGGGAGTGTTCGCTCCAGCGGCGGCACCAGAAGGTGATCGAGGAGGCGCCCTCGGTCCTGCTGGACGAGGAGACGCGGGCGGCGATGGGCGAGGCCGCGGTGCAGGCGGCCCGCTCGTGCGGGTACGCCGGGGCGGGCACGGTGGAGTTCATCGTGCCGGGCGGGGACCCCACGTCGTACTACTTCATGGAGATGAACACCCGGCTCCAGGTGGAGCACCCGGTCACCGAACTCGTCACCGGGCTCGACCTGGTGGAGTGGCAGCTGCGGGTGGCGGCCGGTGAGCGGCTGCCGTACGGGCAGGACGACATCACGCTGACCGGGCACGCGGTCGAGGCGCGGATCTGCGCGGAGGACCCGGCGCGCGGCTTCCTGCCGACCGGCGGCAGGGTGCTCCTGCTGGACGAGCCGGCCGGTGCCGGTGTCCGTACCGACTCCGGGCTCAGCGAGGGCACCGAGGTCGGCAGCCGGTACGACCCGATGCTGTCCAAGGTGATCGCCTACGGGCCGGACCGCGGGACCGCGCTGCGCAGGCTGCGCGCCGCCCTCGCGGAGACGGTCACGCTCGGCGTGGTGACCAACGCCGGGTTCCTGCGCCGGCTGCTCGCCCATCCGGCGGTGGTGGCGGGCGAGCTGGACACCGGGCTGGTCGAGCGCGAGGCGGACGGCCTGGTGCCGGACGCGGTGCCGGCGGAGGTGTACGCGGCGGCGGCGCTGCTGCGCCAGGGCGCGATGGCGTCCGCCGGCGGCTCCGGCTCCGGTTGGACGGACCCGTTCGCCGCCGCCGACGGCTGGCGGCTCGGCGGGCGGCGGGCCTGGACCCCGCACCACCTCCAGGTGCCAGGGCAGGAGCCGGTGACCGTCCGTGTGCGCAGCGCCCCGGAGGGGGCGGTGGAACTGCTGCTGCCCGGCCGGGAGGAACCCCTGCGGGGATCCCTGCCCCAGGCGCAGCCCACCGGGCACCGGTTCGGCTTCCGGCTCGACGGCGTCACGCACACCTTCGCCGCGCTGCCGGACGGCACCTGGCTGGGCCGCGACGGCGACGCCTGGCAGGTCCGCGACCACGACCCGGTCGCCGCCTCGCTGAGCCGCGCCGCGCACGCGGGCGCCGATTCCCTCACCGCGCCCATGCCCGGCACGGTGACCGTGGTGAAGGTCGCCGTCGGCGACCGGGTGACGGCCGGTCAGAGCCTGCTGGTGGTGGAGGCGATGAAGATGGAGCACGTGGTCTCGGCCCCGCACGCCGGCACGGTCGCCGAACTCGACGTGCGGCCCGGCGCCACGGTCGCCATGGACCAGGTGCTGGCCGTGATCGCCCCCGCGGAGGAGGACCAGTGACGCTGCCCATGGTCGTACCGGCCACCGATCTGCCCGCCCGGGTGCGGATCCACGAGGTGGGCGCGCGCGACGGCCTGCAGAACGAGAAGGCGACGGTCCCGACCGAGGTCAAGGCCGAGTTCATCCACCGGCTGGCCGACGCGGGTCTGACGACGATCGAGGCGACCAGTTTCGTACACCCCGAGTGGGTGCCCCAACTGGCCGACGCGGAGGACCTGTTCCCCCGGGTCGGCGATCTCTCCGGGGTCGCCCTGCCCGTGCTGGTCCCCAACCGGCGCGGTCTGGACCGGGCCCTCGCCCTGGGCGCCCGCCGGGTCGCCGTCTTCGCCAGCGCCACCGAGTCCTTCGCCAAGGCCAACCTCAACCGCACGGTGGACGAGTCGCTGGCCGTCTTCGACCCCGTCGTCCGGCAGGCGAAGGACGCCGGCGCGCACGTCCGGGGCTACGTCTCGATGTGCTTCGGCGACCCCTGGGAGGGCGCCGTCCCGCTCCACCAGGTCGTCCGCGTCTGCCGGGCGCTGCGCGACATGGGCTGCGACGAGCTGAGCCTCGGCGACACCATCGGGGTCGCGACCCCCGGCCACGTCCTCGCACTCCTCGCGCTCCTCAACGAGGAGGGCGTGCCGACCAACGCCATCGGCGTGCACTTCCACGACACCTACGGCCAGGCGCTCGCCAACACCTACGCGGCCCTGGAACACGGTGTGACGACGGTCGACGCGTCCGCGGGCGGCCTCGGCGGCTGCCCGTACGCCAAGTCCGCCACCGGAAACCTCGCCACCGAGGACCTGGTCTGGATGCTCCAGGGCCTCGGCATCGAGACCGGAGTCGATCTCGGCCGTCTCACCGCGACCAGCGTGTGGATGGCCTCGCAACTGGGCCGACCCAGCCCGTCCCGTACCGTACGCGCCCTCTCCCACCAGGAGTGACGACCATGGACCACCGCCTCTCCCCCGAACTGGAAGAACTCCGCCGCACGGTGGAGGAGTTCGCGCACGACGTCGTGGCGCCGAAGATCGGCGACTTCTACGAGCGGCACGAGTTCCCTTACGAGATCGTCCGCGAGATGGGCCGGATGGGCCTGTTCGGGCTGCCCTTCCCCGAGGAGTACGGCGGGATGGGCGGCGACTACCTGGCGCTCGGCATCGCCCTGGAGGAACTGGCCCGGGTGGACTCGTCGGTGGCGATCACCCTGGAGGCCGGGGTCTCGCTGGGCGCCATGCCGATCCATCTGTTCGGGACCGAGGAGCAGAAGCGGCAGTGGCTGCCGAGGCTCTGCGCCGGGGAGATGCTCGGCGCGTTCGGGCTCACGGAACCCGACGGCGGCAGCGACGCGGGCGCCACCCGCACCACGGCCCGCCTCGACCCGGCCACCGGCGAGTGGGTGATCAACGGCAGCAAGTGCTTCATCACCAACTCGGGCACCGACATCACGGGGTTGGTGACGGTCACCGCGGTCACCGGCCGCAAGCCCGACGGCAGGCCGCAGATCTCCGCGATCATCGTCCCGTCCGGCACCCCCGGCTTCACGGTCGCCGCCCCCTACTCGAAGGTCGGCTGGAACGCCTCCGACACCCGGGAGCTGTCCTTCGCCGACGTCCGGGTCCCCGCCGCCAACCTGCTGGGCGAGGAGGGCCGCGGCTACGCCCAGTTCCTGCGCATCCTGGACGAGGGCCGGATCGCCATCGCGGCCCTCGCCACCGGTCTGGCCCAGGGCTGCGTGGACGAGTCGGTGAAGTACGCGAAGGAACGGCACGCCTTCGGCAGGCCCATCGGCGCCAACCAGGCCATCCAGTTCAAGATCGCCGACATGGAGATGAAGGCCCACACCGCACGCCTGGCCTGGCGGGACGCGGCCTCCCGGCTGGTGGCCGGCGAGCCCTTCAAGAAGGAGGCGGCACTCGCCAAGCTCTACTCCTCCACGGTCGCCGTCGACAACGCCCGCGACGCCACCCAGGTCCACGGCGGCTACGGCTTCATGAACGAGTATCCGGTGGCCCGGATGTGGCGGGACTCCAAGATCCTGGAGATCGGCGAGGGCACCAGCGAGGTCCAGCGGATGCTGATCGCACGGGAGCTGGGGCTGGTGAGCTGAGCCCGAAGGTGAAACTGCGTCCGGACCGGGTCGTCGCCGGGCGGGAACGGGTGGGACGAGGGCTGGACAAGATCTGAGGTTAGGCTAACCTAAGCAACGACTTGTCCGGCGGTGTTTCCGCACGTCCGAAAGCAGCCACCTCTATGCCCCACGTCAGTGCCGCCCGCCTCACCCGCCGTGGCATCCTCGCCGCCGGTGGCGCACTCGGTCTCGGTGCCACGCTCGCCGCCTGTGGTGACGGCGGCAAGAGCGCGGGCTCCTCCGACAAGGAGACGACGGCCGCCGAGTCCGGTCCCTGGACCTTCAAGGACGACCGGGGCACGACCGTGAAGCTGGACAGGGTCCCGGCGAACATCGTCGCGTTCGTCGGGGTCGGCGCCGCGCTGTACGACTACGGCATCGACGTGAAGGGGGTCTTCGGTCCGACGAGGACCAAGGCCGGCAAGGCCGACGTCCAGGCCGGCGACATGGACGTCAGCAAGCTGACCGTCCTCGGCAACGCATGGGGCCAGTTCAACGTCGAGAAGTACGCGGCCCTCGCCCCCGACGTCCTCATCACCACGATGTTCGACGGCGCCGGCACCCTCTGGTACGTCCCGGACGAGTCCAAGGACAAGATCGCCGAGCTCGCCCCGAGCGTCGGCATCTCGGCCTACGACCGCCAGCTCACCGTCCCGCTCCAGCGCGTCTGGGCCCTCGCCGAGTCCCTCGGCGCCGACATGACGGCCGGCAAGGTCACGGACGCCAAGAAGCGCTTCGAGGCGGCGTCCGCCCGGCTGCGCGCCGCCGCCAAGGCGCACCCCGAGCTCAAGGTGCTGGCCGGCTCGGCCGCCGAGGCCCTGTTCTACGTCTCCGGCACCGACCTCTCCGTGGACCTGGAGTACTTCAAGGCCCTCGGCGTGAACTTCGTCGAGCCGCCGGAGTCCGCCAAGAAGCAGGGCGGCGGCTGGTACGAGTCGCTGAGCTGGGAGAACGTCGACAAGTACCCGGCCGACATCATCATGATGGACGACCGCTCGGCGACCATCCAGCCCGCCGACATCACCCAGGCCACCTGGAAGAAGCTCCCCGCGGTCAAGGCCGGCCAGGTCATCGCCCGCTCCCCCGAGCCGATCTTCTCCTACGACAAGTGCGTCGGGATGGTCGAGAACCTCGCCAAGGCGCTGGAGACGGCGAAGAAGGTCAGCTGACCCTCCGCAGGCACATCCGGACAACTTCCTGAGTCCCAGGAGCCCATATGACGACGGCCGTAGCCGCCCCGTTCCGTTTCTTCTCCCTCCAGGTCGCGCGGACGAGGCGGCTCGGTCCGTCTCTGGTCCGGGTCACGTTCCGCGGCGCCGACCTGGCGCACTTCCACTCCCACGGGCGCGACCAGTCCCTGTCCCTGTTCCTCCCGGCCGAGGGGTGCGCCGAGCCCGCCGTCCTCCAGCCAGTCGAGGGTCACCGGGTCCGCGTCGGCGGCCTCGGCTCCGGGCGCGGCCTGCGCCTGCTTCGTGCCCAGCGCCCAGCT
>NZ_JBEYFC010000068.1:0-27317 GCF_040634175.1 Streptomyces sp. NPDC007162 | reverse complement strand
GGCGGCCAGTTCCGTCACCGTCACCGTGGCCCCGGTGTAGCCGGTCGCGGACGATCCTGCGGCCGCCCGATCAGCAACAGCACCGGCGGGCAGTCGAAGACCTCGTCCTTGATCTGCCGGCACATCCCCATGCCCCCCATGGGCACGGCCTCGCCGTCCAGGACGCACACGTCGATGCCACCCCGGTCCAGCTCGGCGATGACCGCCTGGGGCGTCGCGCACTCCAGGAACTCGACGAACGGCACATCGGGGGCAGGGCGCCGGCCGGCGGCCAGCCGTACCTGCTCGCGGGTGTTGGAGTCGTCGCTGTAGACCAGCACCGTGGCGGTCGGCTGCATTGTTCCTCCGAGACGTCAGCGTCGTACGGACAGGACCGATGCGCCGGATGCTACCCCCATGAACTCCCCGTCAACACCTGTTGGAACACCACTTCGATGGGCCATCCGGGCAGTACACACGGGGCGGACACTCCGAACGGCACCCCCCGGAGTGAGCGCGAGATAAGCGACCGACATAATGTCGGTCGTGGCGACAGCAACGACAGTAGATACCGGGCACGCGCACCCGTCGGTCAACCGGCCGAACCTCACCAGCGTCGGAACCATCATTTGGCTGAGTTCCGAGCTGATGTTCTTCGCGGCCCTCTTCGCGATGTACTTCACCCTGCGATCGGTGACCGGCGAGGCTCACTGGAAGGAGATGGCGAGTCATCTCGACATCCCCTTCTCGGCGACCAACACCACGATCCTGGTGCTCTCCTCCCTCACCTGCCAGCTCGGCGTGTTCGCCGCCGAGCGGGGGGACGTGAAGAAGCTCCGGGGCTGGTTCATCCTCACCTTCATCATGGGTGCGATCTTCATCGGCGGTCAGATCTACGAGTACACGAACCTGGTGAAGGAGGACGGCATCTCGCTCTCCTCCGACCCGTACGGTTCGGTGTTCTACCTGACCACCGGCTTCCACGGCATGCACGTGACGGGCGGCCTCATCGCCTTCCTGTTCGTCCTGGGGCGCACCTACGCGGCGAAGAGGTTCACGCACGAGCAGGCGACCGCGGCCATCGTCGTGTCCTACTACTGGCACTTCGTCGATGTCGTCTGGATCGGCCTCTTCGCCACGATCTACCTGATCAAGTAGCCGGGGCCGGCTCCACGCGCCGTAGAAGCGCACTTTCCAGAAGCATCGACGCAGAAGATCCTGACACCGGGGTAATCCGTGAAAAAGCTCTCCGCACGACGACGCCATCCGCTGGCGGCGGTCGTCGTCCTACTCCTCGCGCTGGTGGGCACTGGGGGGGCCTACGCCTTTCTCGCGCCCGCGGGCAAGGCTCAGGCCGACGAGACCTCCCAGTCCCTGACGATCGAGGAGGGCCAGAAGCTCTACTCGGTCGGCTGTGCCAGTTGCCACGGCACCAAGGGTCAGGGTTCGTCCGACGGCCCCAGCCTGGTGGGCGTGGGCGCCGCGGCCGTCGACTTCCAGGTCGGCACCGGCCGCATGCCGGCCGCCACCTCGCAGGGCCCGCAGGTCGTCAAGAAGAAGAACATCTACACCCAGGCGCAGATCGACCAGCTCGCGGCGTACATCGCCTCGCTGGGTGCCGGCCCCGAGGTCCCGACCTCGGAGCAGTACGGTTCGGACGGTGCCGACATCGCCAAGGGTGGTGAGCTCTTCCGCACCAACTGCGCGCAGTGCCACAACTTCGTGGGCGCGGGTGGCGCGCTGACGAAGGGCAAGTTCGCCCCGAACCTCGAGGGCGTAGCCCCGAAGCACATCTACGAGGCCATGCAGACGGGCCCGCAGAACATGCCGTCCTTCCCCGACACCACGCTGACGGAGAAGAACAAGAAGGACATCATCGCGTACATCGACGCGGTCAACAGCCCCAACACGGAGAACCCCGGCGGTCTCAACCTGGGCGGCCTCGGGCCGGTCAGCGAGGGTCTGTTCGCATGGATCTTCGGTCTCGGTGCCCTGATCGCGGTCGCCGTCTGGGTCGCCGCTCGGACCGCAAAGGCCAAGAAGTCATGAGTAGCCAAGACATTCCAGAAGAGAACCTGCCCGCTGAGCAGGACCACGCGCACGGCGCCGTGAGCGTGGCGGACGAGAGGGATCCGTTCGCGGACCCGGGTCTGCCGCCCCACGAGCACCGGATCCAGGACATCGACGAGCGCGCCGCCAAGCGGTCCGAGCGCGTCGTGGCCCTGCTGTTCACGATCTCGATGCTGGCCACCGTCGGCTTCATCGCCTCGTACGTGACGATCCCGCACGACAAGTCGATCTTCGTCTTCCCGCTCGGTCACATCAGCGCGCTGAACTTCGCGCTGGGCATGACCCTCGGTACGGCGCTGTTCTGCATCGGCGCGGGCGCGGTCCACTGGGCCCGCACCCTCATGTCCGACGTGGAGGTCGCCGACGACCGGCACCCGATCGAGGCCTCTCCCGAGGTCCGCGCCAAGGTCCACGAGGACTTCCGGCAGGGCGCCAAGGAGTCGGCGCTCGGCCGTCGCAAGCTGATCCGCAACACGATGTTCGGCGCGCTGACCCTGGTCCCGCTCTCCGGTGTCGTGCTGCTGCGCGACCTCGGCCCGCTGCCGGGCACCTCGCTGCGCCACACGGCGTGGTCGAAGGGCAAGCTGCTCGTCAACATGAACACCAACGAGCCGCTGCGGCCCTCCGACGTCGCCGTCGGTTCGCTGACCTTCGCCAAGCCCGAAGGCGTCGAGGAGGACCAGGAGGACTTCCAGAACGTCATGGCGAAGGCGGCCCTGATGATCATCCGGCTGCAGCCGGACAACATCAAGGACAAGCGCGAGCTCGAGTGGTCGCACGAGGGGATCGTCGCCTACTCGAAGATCTGCACCCACGTCGGTTGCCCGATCTCGCTGTACGAGCAGCAGACCCACCACGTGCTCTGCCCGTGCCACCAGTCCACCTTCGACCTCTCCGACGGTGCCCGAGTGATCTTCGGCCCGGCCGGTCACGCCCTGCCGCAGCTGCGCATCGGTGTGAGCGAGGAGGGCTACCTCCAGGCGCTCGGCGACTTCGAGGAGCCCGTCGGTCCTGCATTCTGGGAGCGCGGATGAGCACTTCAGAGAACTCACAGTCCCGCGCCCGCGGGAAGGCACCGGCCGGCGAGCGTGTCGCCGACTGGGCCGACGGACGGCTCGGGATCTACTCCCTCGCCAAGTCCAACATGCGCAAGATCTTCCCCGACCACTGGTCGTTCATGTTGGGCGAAGTGTGCATGTACAGCTTCATCATCATCATCCTGACGGGTGTGTACCTGACGCTGTTCTTCCACCCGTCGATGAACGAGGTGGAGTACCACGGCAGCTACGTCCCGCTCCAGGGCCAGCTGATGTCCGAGGCGTTCAACTCGACCCTGCACATCTCCTTCGACGTGCGCGGTGGTCTGCTCATCCGGCAGATCCACCACTGGGCCGCGCTGATCTTCCTCGCCGGCATGTTCGTGCACATGATGCGCGTGTTCTTCACCGGCGCGTTCCGCAAGCCGCGTGAGATCAACTGGCTGTTCGGCTTCCTGCTGTTCGTCCTCGGCATGTTCACCGGTTTCACCGGTTACTCGCTCCCGGACGACCTGCTCTCCGGCACCGGTGTGCGCTTCACCGAGGGCGCGATCCTGTCGATGCCGATCGTCGGCTCGTACATCTCGTTCTTCCTCTTCGGCGGCGAGTTCCCCGGCCACGACTTCGTCGCCCGGTTCTACTCGATCCACATCCTGCTGCTGCCGGGCATCATGCTCGGCCTGATGGTGGGCCACCTGATCCTGGTCTTCTACCACAAGCACACGCAGTTCGCGGGTCCCGGAAAGAGCGAGAAGAACGTCGTCGGCATGCCGCTGCTGCCGGTCTACATGGCCAAGGCCGGAGGCTTCTTCTTCCTGGTCTTCGGTGTCATCGCGGTCATCGCGGCGACCACCCAGATCAACCCGATCTGGGCCATGGGCCCCTACCGGCCGGACCAGGTGTCCACCGGCGCCCAGCCCGACTGGTACATGGGCTTCGCCGAGGGTCTGATCCGCTACATGCCCGGCTGGGAGATCAACTTCTGGGGCCACACCCTGGTCCTGGGCGTCTTCATCCCGCTGGTCCTGTTCGGTCTGGTCCTGGGCGCGATCGCGGTCTACCCGTTCCTGGAGTCCTGGATCACCGGCGACAAGAGCGAGCACCACATCCTGGACCGCCCGCGCAACGCCCCGACCCGCACCGGTTTCGGCGTCGCCTGGGTCACCGTGTACATGGTCGGTCTGGTCGGTGGTGGCAACGACCTGATCGCCACCCACTTCCACCTGTCGATCAACGACGTCACCTGGTTCGTCCGGATCTTCTTCTTCGCCGGACCGGTGATCGCGTTCATCGTCACCAAGCGGATCTGCCTCGGCCTGCAGCGCCGGGACCGCGACAAGGTGCTGCACGGTCGCGAGACCGGCATCATCAAGCGGCTCCCGCACGGTGAGTTCATCGAGATCCACGAGCCGCTCTCGCAGGAGCAACTGCACACCCTCACGGCCCACCACCAGTACGAGCCGGCCCAGGTCGGCCCGGCGGTGGACGAGAACGGTGTCGAGCGCAAGATCAAGGGGTCCGAGAAGCTCCGCGCCAAGCTGAGCAACGCCTACTACGGCGAGGACAACCAGATCCCGAAGCCGAGCGTCGAGGAGTACAAGGAGATCACGAGCGGCCACGGCCACCACTGATCGACGGCGTCGCCACGCCACGGTCGAAGGGCCCCCGTCCGTACACCGGACGGGGGCCCTTCCCCGTGCCCGGGGCTGGATAGGGTGAGCTCTGAAACCGTTTTTCCCGCCGGTACGACACTCAGGAGCGGCCTTATGAGCGCTGTGACCCCCGCTGGAGGCGACACCGCGGCGGGCCGTTCCTGGCCCGGGGTGCTGAACGCGCTGCTGTACGGCCAGGACCAGAGCGCCGACGCGACGGCCTGGGCGATGGACCAGATCATGCGCGGCCAGGCCACCGACGCCCAGATCGCGGGCTTCGTGGTCGCTCTCAGAGCCAAGGGCGAGACGGTCGACGAGATCAACGGGCTCGTCCGCACGATGTACGAGCACGCCAACGTCATCGAGGTGCCGGGCCGCACCGTCGACATCGTCGGGACCGGCGGTGACGGCGCGAAGACGGTGAACATCTCCACGATGTCCGCGCTGGTGGTGGCCGGCACGGGCGCGAAGGTCGTCAAGCACGGCAACCGGGCGGCCTCCTCCGCCTCCGGTGCCTCGGACGTCCTGGAGAAGCTGGGCGTCAACCTCGACCTGACCCCGCAGCGGGTCGCCGAGGTCGCCGAGGAGGCCGGTATCACCTTCTGCTTCGCCGTCAGGTTCCACCCGGCTCTCAGGTACGTGGGCGCGGCCCGCGGCCAGTTGGGCATCCGCACGGTCTTCAACATCCTCGGCCCGCTGACCAACCCGGCGCGGGTCCGGGCCCAGGCGGTCGGCGTCGCGGATCCCCGCATGGCCCCCGTGGTCGCGGGCGTCTTCGCGGAACGCGGCAACTCCTCCCTGGTGTTCCGTGGCGACGACGGCCTCGACGAGCTGACGACGACCGCCACGTCCCGGGTCTGGACCGTCCGCGACGGCAAGGTCACGGAGGAGACCTTCGACCCCCGTGACGTCGGTATCGACCTGGTCCCCGTGGAGGCGCTGCGGGGCGGCGACCCGTCGTACAACGCGGAGGTCGCCCGCCGCCTCCTGGACGGCGAGACGGGCCCGGTACGGGACGCGGTGCTGCTCAACTCGGCGGCGGCGCTGGTGGCCCTGGACCCGGGCCCGGGAACGCTGGCCGAACAGCTCTCGGCGGGCATGTCCAGGGCCGCGGAGTCGATCGACTCGGGCGCGGCCAAGCGGGCCCTGGAACGCTGGGCGGCGGCGACGCACAAGTAGGGGCGGCGCGGAGTCCGGCACCGCCGGGCTCCGCCGTCGTGGCTGACCGCCGTCGCGGTAGGTCGCGGTAGGAAAGAGGGAACCGCTCCGTCCCGTCATCCGGACAGGAGTTGCGCGTCCGCGATCAGTTCACCTACGTTTTTCCCAGGTCATGAGTGACAGTCATGAGGCCCCGGCCGACTGTCCGGCAACCCTCCGTCCGTGGCGGGGTGCCCCGGGTGAGGACCAGGCCGTGGGCAGCGAGGTCCACGGCAAGCGCGGACCCCTCGTACACCAGGGGTCCTGGTCGTCGAGGAGCCTTCCGTGAGCAAGCGAATGCGATAGGGCCGCAGAGCCCCGCCTCCGCATCCCCCTTTCTTCCTTCCTGCCGTCGCTCGAGCGCGTCCGCTCGCACGGCGGATTCCAGCTGCGCTCACGGGAGTTCACCCATGTCTGTCTCCACCACTGCCTCCGCCCGTACCGTTTGTGCCCCGTTGTCCGTTCTGGGACGGGACGTCACCGTTCCGCTCGTCACCGGCGGCGAGGTCGGTTACGCCGCGCTCGACTACGCGGCCAGCGCCCCCGCCCTCCAGCGGGTCTGGGACGACGTGGCGGCGTACGCGCCCTACTACGGCAGCGTCCACCGCGGCGCCGGATACCTCTCCCAGCTGTCCACGGACCTCTTCGAGAACGCCCGGAAGACCGTCGCCGAGTTCCTCGACTGCCGCCCCGACGACCAGCTGGTCTTCACCCGCTCGACCACGGACTCCCTGAACCTCCTGGCCCGTGCCCTCCCCGCCGACTGCCAGGTCTTCGTCTTCGAGACCGAGCACCACGCCTCCCTGCTGCCCTGGCGGGACGCCCGGGTCAGCTACCTCGACGCCCCCCGCACCCCGCAGCAGGCCGTGGCCACCCTGGAGCAGGCGCTCGCCGACCGTGACCCGTACGGCCCGGCCCTGGTCTGCGTCACCGGCGCCTCCAACGTCACGGGCGAACTGTGGCCGGTGCGCGAGCTGGCCGCCGCCGCGCACGCGCACGGCGCCCGGATCGTCCTGGACGCCGCCCAGCTCGCCCCGCACCACCCGGTCTCGGTCCGCGACCTCGACGTCGACTGGGTCGCCTTCTCCGGCCACAAGCTGTACGCCCCCTTCGGCTCGGGCGTCCTGGCCGGCCGCGCCGACTGGCTCCGGACCGCCGAGCCGTACCTCGCGGGCGGCGGCGCCAGCCGCAAGGTGACCCGGCACGAGGACGGGTCGGTGGCCGTGCAGTGGCACGAGAGCGCCGCGCGGCACGAGGCGGGGTCGCCCAACGTCATCGGCGCCTACTCCATCGCCTCCGCCTGCAGGGCTCTGACCGAGGCGGGCTGGGACACCCTGGTCGCCCGCGAACAGCACCTGATCGCCGAGGTCCGCGCGGGCCTCGCCGAGGTGCCCGAGGTCAGGGTGCTCTCCCTCTTCGGCGACGACGCCCCGCGCGTCGGCGTGATCAGTTTCGTGGTGGAGGGCTGGAACAGCTCCCACTTCGCCGCCGCCCTCTCCGCCGAGTACGGCATCGGCGTCCGCGACGGCCTCTTCTGCGCCCACCCCCTGGTCAGGACCCTGCTGGGTTCCGATCCCCAGACCCAGGGCGAGTGCGGGGCACCGGAGGCGGCACCGGGCGAGAAGTCGCTGAACGCGATCCGGGTGAGCTTCGGCGCGGGAACGCCGGACGAGCACGTCGAGCGCTTCGTGAACGCCGTGAAGCGACTGGTCACCGACGGCGCCCAGTGGACCTACCGCACGGAGGACGGCCGCTGCGTCCCGGCGGTGTGATCAGCGCCCCTACGGGGCGCGTCGCAGCCGGCGGCGCCTGCTAGCTGTCCAGGCCGATCGCGAACGCCGCCTCCAGGTCGTGCTGCGAATACGTGCGGAACGCGACGTGCGTGTCCGTGGCCTCCACGCCCTGGATCTTGCTGATCCGGCCCGGGATGACCTCGGCCAGGTCCTCGTGCTGCTGCACCCGGACCATGGCGATCAGGTCGTACGTACCGGTGACGGAGAAGACCTCGCTGACGCTCTCCAGCGCGGCGATCTGTTCCGCGATCTCGGGGATCCGGTCCACGCTGGTCTTGATGAGGACGATCGCGGTGATCACGGCTGGTTCTCTCCCTCGGGAGCCGGAGCTGGGGCGGTCCTCACTTTAGTCGTACGGCGATACCTCACCCAGGCGTAGCCGAAGCCGAGGCCGAAGCCGACCAGGTGGGCGAGGTAGGCCACGCCGGGGCCGGAGGGGGCCCGGTCCAGCGCCAGCCACTGCAGGGCGGCCCAGAACGGCAGCACCACCCAGGCCGGGAACCGCAGCGGCAGGAAGAAGAGGAAGGGCAGGAGACTGGTCACGCGGGCGCTGGGGAACAGGTAGAGGAATGCCCCGAGGACCGCCGAGATCGCCCCGGACGCCCCCACCAGGGACTGCTGGGACGAGGCGTTGGCCGCCGCGTAGCCGAGCAGCGCGAGGTAGCCGCAGCCGAGGTAGAAGAGGGTGAACTCCACCCGGCCCATCCGTTCCTCGGTCATCGCCCCGAAGACGAAGAGGAAGAGCATGTTGCCGAGCAGGTGCACCCAGCTGCCGTGGATGAACAGTGCCGTGGCCGGGGTGAGCACCTCGCCGACCGGACCGTCGAACAGATCGGCCGGAACCACCCCCCACCCCCGGAAGTACGCCCGCTGCGCCGCCGCAAGGGCCTCCCCGGTGCCGTAGGAGGTGGTGAGGCCGGAGGCGGGCCCGAGAACGAAGATCAGGCAGCACACGGCGATCAGGGCGTACGTCATGGGCGCGGATGTCCCCCGCAGGCCCCGCAGGGTCCGGGCGGCCGTCGTGTTCCAGTTGCCGATCATGGACATAGAGCATGGCGTAACGGGACGCAACCACGCAGATCGCCTCGCCGCCGTGGACAGGGCGGCGTCCGGTACCCGCCAGGCCGTAGGGTTACGAGCCACACGCGTCGGGACGGCGCGTCACGGACACTAGAAGGAAGCGAACAAGCCACGATGACGGTTCCCCTGCCGACCGCCTCCACGCGGTGGCGCTGCACCCTCTGCGGCAATCTCACGCGCTTCGACGTGACCCGCTCGTCGAAGGTCGTCGAGTACGTGCACCTGGACCTGGCCGGTGAGCCCAGCGTCGAGGAGCGCGAGGTGGTCAGTGAGACCATCGAGTCGGTGCGCTGCCGCTGGTGCAACGCGGTGGACCAGGTGGAACTCGTGGACAGGCCGGGCGCCGACTCCTGAGACCGGGAGCGGCACCGCACAGGTGATGGGGTGTGACGGATGGTGGAGACCACAGGCGGGGGGCCGGGCGACGGCACCGCCGAGGTGCTTGACCGTCCGTTGCCCGACGGCGTGCGACGGCGTGTCGTGCAGATCGTCTCGGACGGGTTCGGCGGACTGACCGTCGGCGAACTGCCCGCGCAGCTGCGGCAGTATGCCCGGTTCGCTCCCAATCGCCGGGCCAAGTTCGCCGGCAACGCCATGGCGGCCGCGCTGGAGACGGACCCCCTCTTCCGGCAGCGGATCGGGGAGAAG
Organism: Streptomyces sp. NPDC007162; assembly: GCF_040634175.1. Classification (NCBI taxonomy): domain Bacteria; kingdom Bacillati; phylum Actinomycetota; class Actinomycetes; order Kitasatosporales; family Streptomycetaceae; genus Streptomyces; species Streptomyces sp. NPDC007162. The sequence continues at coordinate 17,861 of NZ_JBEYFC010000068.1, read as the reverse complement.
CTGAGAGAGGCCCAGCCGGAACTGGCCGGCGCCCTGGACTCCGGCTCCCCGCCCCCGGCCGCGGACCCGCTCGATGTGGCGGCCGCGGCCTACGTACTGCGCCCGACCGACTGGGTGAAGCTCGTGACGGCGGCAGGCGAGGAGGCCCAGCGGGCGGACGCCGAGCGGGCCGGCGAGGAGAGCCGGGCCGAGCTGGAGCGGCTGCGCGAGGACCTGGACCGGGCCCGGGAGCTGACGCGTACCGAGACGGACCGGCTGCGTGCCGAACTGGACGCGGCGAAGAAGGAAGCCGAATCGCTTCACCGCAAGCTGCGCGCGGCCGTCAGCGACGTCAGGCGCGGCGAGGCCGCCCTGCGCAAGGTGCAGGGCGAGCTGGAGACGGTGCGGGCCGAGGGGCAGAGCCAGGTGTCCGTCGCCGAGAGCGAGAGCCGGCGGCTCAAGGCGCGGCTCGGCGAGGTCGAGGCCGCCCTGGAGGCGAGCCGCCGGGCCGCCCGTGAGGGGCGCAGCGTCGAGGACATGAGAGTGCGGCTGCTGCTCGACACCGTGCTGGAGGCGGCCCAGGGTCTGCGCCGCGAACTGGCGCTGCCACCGGTGTCGGTGCGCCCCGCCGAGACGGTGGACGCGGTCGAACCGGGCCGGATGACCCCGAAGGACATCGCGGCGCGCGCCCTGTCCGAGCACGACCCGGCCATTCTCAACCAGTTGCTCGCCCTGCCGCAGGCGCACCTGGTCGTCGACGGCTACAACGTCACCAAGACCGGTTATCCGCAGATGCCGCTGGAGAAGCAGCGGCTGCGGCTGCTCGGCCAGCTCTCCCAGCTCGCCGCGCAGACCGGCGCCGAGGTCACCTGTGTCTTCGACGGCGCCGAACTGGCCGCGCCGGTGCTGCTCGCCCCGCCGCGCGGGGTCCGGGTGCTCTTCTCGAAGCCCGGTGTCACCGCGGACGAGCTGATCCGCCAGCTGGTGCGCGCCGAGCCGCCGGGCCGCCCGGTGATCGTCGCCTCGACCGACCGCGAGGTCGCCGACGGGGTGGCGAAGGCGGGTGCCCGGCCGGTGGCTTCTGCGATGCTTCTGAAGCGACTGTCCTGAAAGTTCAACATGCATATTCAATGCCCGAATTGACCGAACCGTCACGCAACGTAGTGTCAATCGGGCATCACGGCAGGTTAGTTATGTGCAAAGAGTGCGTTGCGTGACCAGATTTTTGGCTCCTGGGTTTGAACTGATCACAGGAGGGTCACTAGGGTCTGGGCTCGAACCTCCACACGGGTGATCACTCAAACGAAGGAGCCCGTCTCCGTGGCGTCCCATCGTCGACCCAAGCAGCCGAGCCGTGCACGCGTGACCGTGCTCACCACCGCAGCCGCGGCGGCCGTAGTCCTCAGTGCCAACGCCGCCAACGCGGCGCCCAGCGGGAAGCTGAGCAAGGACGAGGTCAAGGCGAAGGTCGACAAGCTGTACGAGGAGGCCGAGCAGGCCACCGAGAAGCTGGACGGCGCCAAGGACAAGCAGCAGAAGCTGCAGAAGGAGATCTCCACGATCCAGGACAACGTGGCTCGTGGCCAGGAGGATCTCAACAAGCTGCGGGACAGCCTCGGTTCGCTGGCCACCGCGCAGTACCGCTCCGGCGGCATAGACCCCTCCGTCCAGCTCTTCCTCTCGTCGAACCCGGACGACTACCTCGACAAGGCCTCCACGCTCGACCAGTTGAGCAGTCAGCAGGTCGAGGCCCTGAAGAAGATCCAGGACAAACAGCGCGAACTCGCCCAGGAGCGGGCGGAGGCCTCGGACAAGCTCAAGGACCTCTCCGCCACCCGCGCCGAGCTGGCCAAGCAGAAGACGGCCGTCCAGGGCAAGCTCGCCGACGCGCAGAAGCTGCTCAACACCCTGACGGCCAAGGAGAAGGCCGCGCTCGACAAGGAGCAGGCGCAGGCCGCCAGCCGAGCCACCACCCGGGTGGACCTCGGCAACACCGGCTCCGCCTCCGGCCGGGCCGCCGCCGCCTTCGCCGCCGCCCAGTCCGTGATCGGCTCGCCCTACGTCTACGGCGCGTCCGGCCCGTCCTCCTTCGACTGCTCGGGCCTGACCTCCTGGGCCTACGCCCAGGCCGGCGTCACCATCCCGCGCACCTCCGAGGCGCAGGCCAACGCCGGCACCCGCATCTACAGCCAGAGCGACCTCAAGGTCGGCGACCTGGTCATCTTCTTCGGCGACTACCACCACGTCGGTCTGTACGCGGGCAACGGCCAGGTGCTGCACGCCCCGCACACGGGTGCCGTCGTCCGCTACGAGGCGATGAGCGACATGACCTTCGAGTTCGGCGTCCGGATCTGACCACCCCATCCGGTCATCGCGACACCCGTACGGCCGAAGATCAACTCGCTGCGGCGCCCGAACGGGCGAATCCTGTCAGCGTGATGTGACCCCCGCCCCGCCCTGACCTGCGTCAGAGGCGGGGCTTCTCGTTGTGCCCCGTGGCGGGTCTTTGGCCGTGGTGTCCCGGCGCGGCTAGCATCGCCGCGTCCGAAGACGGAAATCGTCGGACCTACCGCCGGACGGGCGGAATGTCAGGCCTGTGGAGGCTGCGCGAGACCGACCCGCGAGGGTGGGGCCGCGGGCCCGTGAAGCAGGAACCCGCGGTGGTGCCGCCGAGCGGCACGGACCGGAATTCCCCGCCCGCCCGGGCGGGGGAGGGCGTCAGTGCCGGCGCGTTCCCCCCGGAACCGGGGAAGACCGTCGGCCTCCGACGATCGGAAGGAGTGCGGGCTCCCTTGGGGTCTCATCGCCGTCTCGCACCGTCCGGGTTCAACCGGGGCGCCGGTGCCGCCCTCTGTGCGCTGTCGGCCGCGGCCGCCGCCCTCGGCGCGGTACCCGCGAGCGCCGCACCGCGGACCGACACCCGGGCCGAGGTGGACCGTCTGTACCAGCAGGCCGAGGAGGCGACCCAGGCCTACGACAAGGCCGCCGAACAGGCCGGCGCGCTGCGCCGGGAGGTGAACGACTCCCAGGACCGGATCGCCCGCCAGCAGCAGCGCATCAACACCATGCGGGAGGCGCTCGGTTCGCTGGCCGGCGCCCAGTACCGCTCCGGGGGCATCGACCCCACCGTGGCCCTGCTGTTCTCCGACGACCCCGAGGAGTACCTCGACCGGGCGTCCCTCCTCGACCGGATCGACGTCCGCCGGGCCGGGCAGCTCGGCGAGCTCCAGTCGGCGATGCGCGAACTCGCCCAGGAGCGCGCTCAGGCCGCCGGGAAACTCGCCGAACTGGAGCGCAGCCGCCGCGCGGTCGCCTCCCACAAGTCCGTCGTGGAGCGCAAGCTCGCCCAGGCCCGCACCCTGCTCAACGCGCTGCCCGGCGAGGACCGGGCCGCCTTCGAGCACGCCTCCCGCGGTGACGCCCGCGCCGACCTGCCCGACCTGACCGGCGCGGTCCCCCCGGACGCCCGTGCGGCCGCCGCGATCGCCGCCGCCCGCTCCGCCCTCGGCAAGCCCTACGTCTGGGGCGCCAGCGGCCCCTCCGGTTTCGACTGCTCGGGCCTGATGCAGTGGTCGTACGCGCAGGCCGGGATCCACCTGCCGCGCACCTCCCAGGAGCAGCGCCACGCCGGCCGCCAGGTCCCGCTCTCCCAGGCGCAACCCGGTGACCTGGTCGTCTACCGCTCCGACGCCAGCCATGTGGCGATGTACGTCGGCAACGGCCAGGTCATCCACGCCCCCTACCCCGGCGCCCCGGTCCGCTACGACCCGGTCGGGATGATGCCGGTCTCCTCCGTCACCCGGCCCTGAATTCCGCGCCCCGCCCCGTACGATCGGAAAATGGCTGGTCGTAGGCGGGCGTGGCGCTCAGGGGCGGTGGGACTGTCTCTGCTGCTCGTGCCGCTGGCCGGATGCGGTGGCGGACAGCCGTCGGCCGGGACGGCGACGGTACAGGTGCAGCGGGTCCTGGACCGGCGCGCGGCCGCCGTCCTCGGCCACGACGAGCGGGCGTACGGCGAGACGGGCACCGTCGGCTCGTACGCGAACCTGCGGGCCGTACCGCTCGCGCAGTGGGGCTACCGGGTGACCGCCGTGCACCGGGACGGCGCCGGGGCCACCGCCGACGCCCAGCTCAGCTTCCGGATCCGGGGGTACGACACGGTGCCGGTCACCACCGCCCGTACGCTCACCCTGGACCGCACCGCCGACGGCCGGTGGTACGTCGCCGGTGACCGGCCCGCCGAGGAGACCGGTCAGCAACTGTGGGACCAGGGCACGGTACGCACCGCCCGGGGCACCCACAGCCTGGTCCTCGGCGTCGGTCAGTCCGAGACCGCGCTGCGCGGCTACGCCCGCCTCGCCGACACCGCCGTCCCGGAGGTCACCAAGGCCTGGGGCGCGGACTGGACCCGGCGGGTGGTCCTGCTCGTGCCCGGGTCGCTGAACGGCATGGCGGCCCTGCTCGGCGCGCCCGCCGCCAACTACCGGGGCATCGCCGCCGTCACCACCGGCGAGGCGGGAGGCTCCGGGCGGACCCCGGCGGACCGGGTCATCCTCAACCCGGAGGCGTACGCCGTCCTCGCCCCGGTCGGCAAGCAGGTGGTCCTCACCCACGAGACCACCCATGTCGCCACCCGCGCCCACACCACGTCCGCCACCCCGCTCTGGCTCTCGGAGGGCTACGCCGACTGGATCGGCTACCTCGACACCGGCCGCACCCCCACCGAGGCCGCCCCGGAACTCGCCCGCGCCGTCCGGTCCGGGCAGGTACCGGCGGACCTCCCGGTGGACAAGGACTTCGGCTTCACCGACGACCCCACCAAGCTGGCCCAGGCCTACGAGGGCGGCTGGCTGGCCTGCCGGATGATCGCCGCGCACTGGGGCGAGGAGCGGCTCGGCGCCTTCTACCGGGCCGTCGGCGACCACCCGGCACGCACGGGCGCGGTGGAGGACGCCCTGCACAAGGAGCTCGGCACCACCCTGCCGGCCTTCACCGCACGCTGGCGCGCCTACCTGACGGCTCAGCTCGGCGACTGAGTGAGCTTCTCCGGCGCGGCGCCCCGCCGGACGGGCACGGGCGCGGACGGGACCTCGGTCGCGGTGGAGCGCCACAGCACGCGCGCCGCCGTGACGGTCGCCGCGACCAGCAGGCCGTTGCGCAGGAGCAGCAGGGTGACGCCGTACCAGTCGCTCACGACGACGTGCGAGAACCCGATCGGGAACTCCAGGACCGTCACGAAGGCCGCGAGCAGGACCAGCACCGCCGGCACGGTCATCCGGCCGGCCCGGAAGCACAGGCAGACGGCGGCCAGGCCCACCAGCCACACCAGGTACTGCGGGCTGATCACCCGGCTGGTGACCGTGAACATCAGGACGGCGGTGAACGCGGCGTCCGCGAGCGTGTGGGAGCGGAAACGGGCCGCCGACAGCCGCCACAGCAGCAGCCAGCCGAAGGCGAGCACGGTGAGCAGCAGGGCCGCCGAACTCACCGCCCGCACGTGCGGGCCGAGGAATTCGATCGAGCCGTAGTTGAGCAGCACCTCGCCGTGCCAGCCGAAGTGGCGGGCGACGTGGAAGACCAGCCCGCCCAGCGACTCCACCTCGGTGCCCCGGTCCCGCTGGAAGGTCAGGAACGCGAACGCGCCCGGCATGGCCACCGCGAACAGCGCTCCGACCGCGCCCGCCGTGAGCGCCGCCCACGCCCAGGCCCGCCGCCGTACGGCACCCACCAGGAGCAGCGCCGGCCACACCTTGACCATCGCGCCGAACCCGGCCAGCGCGCCCATGATCCGGGGATGCCGGGCCCCGGCGAGCAGCGCGGCCACCGCGACGGCGGTGACCATCAGGTCGTAGCGGGAGTACACGGTCGGGCCGAGGAGCGGCACGCCGAGCACCCAGACCCAGGCGCCGCGCAACGTACGGCCGGGGCGCGGGCCCGCGTAGAGGAGCAGGGACAGCACCACCAGGTCGGCGAGGAGGGCCAGCACGAAGAAGGCGGTCGGGTAGGGCAGGAAGGGCAGGAGGCCGGGGGAGAGGACCGCCAGGGCGGCGGCCGGCGGGTACTGCCAGGTGACGTCGTCCAGCGGGAACGTCCCGTGCCGCAGGACCTCGTACCAGCCCTGGTAGATCACGGACACGTCGGTGGTGACGTCCGCGCCGGGGAGGACGAACACCTTGAGGACGAACAGCAGCAGCACCAGCCGGGTGCCCCCCCAGACGCCGAGCAGCGACGCCAGGGCACGCTTCACGCCCGTCCTGTCCACCTGAGCCCCTGTCCGTCGGCGTGCCGTGTCGAGTGGAGTGGGCCACATGATCTCCCGCGGGCCTGTGCGGGAGCCATGAAGCATGGCCGGACACCCCGTGCGGGTAAGGTCTGCGGCGATGCACAAGACCCTCATCGTGACGAACGACTTCCCGCCCCGGCCGGGCGGGATCCAGGCCTTCCTGCACAACATGGCCCTGCGGCTGGACCCCGAGCGGCTCGTCGTCTACGCGTCCACGTGGAAGCGGAGCCGGGAGGGCGCCCTGGCCACCGCCGCGTTCGACGCGGAGCAGCCCTTCACCGTCGTACGCGATCGTACGACGATGCTGCTGCCGACGCCCCGGGCGACCCGGACGGCGGTCGGGCTGCTCCGGGAGCACGGGTGCACGTCCGTGTGGTTCGGGGCGGCGGCTCCGCTCGGTCTGATGGCGCCGGCGCTGCGCCGGGCGGGCGCCGAGCGGCTGGTGGCCACCACGCACGGGCACGAGGCCGGCTGGGCCCAGCTGCCCGCCGCGCGGCAACTGCTCGGGCGGATCGGCGAGACGACCGACACGATCACCTATCTGGGCGAGTACACGCGGTCCCGGATCGCGACCGCGCTCAGTGCGCGGGCGGCGGGGCGGATGGTGCAGCTGCCGCCGGGCGTGGACGAGAAGACCTTCCATCCCGGGTCCGGGGGCGCCGAGGTGCGGGCGCGGCTGGGACTGACCGACCGGCCGGTGGTGGTGTGCGTCTCGCGGCTGGTGCCGCGCAAGGGGCAGGACACGCTGATCCGCGCGATGCCCCGGATCCTGGCCGCCGAGCCGGACGCGGTGCTGCTGATCGTCGGGGGCGGCCCCTACGAGGGCGACCTGCGGCGGCTGGCCCGGGAGACCGGCGTCGAGGCGGCGGTGCGGTTCACGGGGGCCGTGCCGTGGGCCGAGCTGCCGGCGCACTTCGGGGCGGGTGACGTGTTCGCGATGCCGTGCCGGACCCGGCGGGGCGGGCTGGACGTGGAGGGGCTCGGGATCGTGTACCTGGAGGCCTCGGCGACCGGGCTGCCGGTGGTGGCCGGGGACTCCGGGGGCGCGCCGGACGCGGTGCTCGACGGGGAGACCGGGTGGGTGGTGCGGGGCGGGGTCGTGGAGGAGGCCGCCGAGCGCATTGTGGTGCTGCTGGGAGACGCCGAGTTGCGGCGGCGGATGGGGGAGCGGGGGCGGCAGTGGGTCGAGGAGAGGTGGCGGTGGGATCTCCTCGCGGAGAGGCTGAAGGAGCTGTTGTAAAAGTCTGTTCCAAGGGCTCGCGGCAAAGGGTGCGGGGCCCCTAGGCGGAAGCGGAAAATCCGCACATGCTGCGCACATGACAGCAAAACTGATGCAGCGTCAGCTGACGAGACGTCACATCCTGGGCATGATCGCCCTCCAGACCGCCGCCGCGGCCGGTCTCACCCGGGTCCAGCTCCAGTCGGCGCAGGCCGCGGAGGAGGCCGCCGCCGTCGACAACGCACCCGCCATCGTGGTCGGTTCGGGCTACGGCGGGGCCGTGGCCGCGCTCCGGCTCGGGCAGGCCGGGGTGCGGACCCTCATGATCGAGATGGGGCAGCTGTGGAACACGGCGGGCTCCGACGGAAAGATCTTCTGCTCCACCGCCGCCCCGGACAAGCGGTCCATGTGGTTCAAGACCCGCACCGAGGCACCGCTCGCCACGTTCCTCTGGCTGGACGTCGTCAACAAGGACATCACCGCCTATCCCGGTGTCCTGGACCGGGTGCACTACGACAACATGTCCGTGTACGTGGGACGGGGCGTCGGCGGCGGGTCCCTGGTCAACGGCGGGATGGCGGTCACGCCCCGCCAGTCGTACTTCACCGAGCAGTTCCCGACGGTGGACGCGAGCGCGATGTACAACACGTACTACCCGCGCGCCCGCACCATGCTCGGCGTGAACTCCGTCGACCCCACCTGGTTCGAGTCGACCGAGTGGTACCAGTTCGCCCGGACCTCCCGGAAGGCGGCCGCCAACACCGGGCTCACCACCACCTTCGTACCGAACGTCTACGACTTCGGGTACATGGCGCAGGAGGCCGCCGGCACCGTCCCGAAGTCCGCGCTCGCCCAGGAGGTCATCTACGGCAACAACCACGGCAAGAAGAGCCTCGACAAGACCTACCTCGCCGCCGCCCTCGGCACCGGCAACCTGACCATCCACACCATGGAGAAGGTCAGGTCGGTCACGCGGGCGAGCGACGGGTCGTACGTGCTGGGCGTCGACCGGATCGACAGCACCGGAGCCGTGGTCGAGAGCAAGCAGTACAGCTGTACCTACCTGTTCCTCGGCGGCGGGAGCCTCGGCACCACCGAGCTGCTCGTGCGGGCCAGGGACACCGGGACGCTGCCCGCGCTCAACTCCAGTGTGGGCGGCGGCTGGAGCACCAACGGCAACACCATGCTCGGGCGCGCCAACCACGTCTGGGACACCACCGGCGCCAACCAGTCGACCATGCCGGTGATGGGCATCGACGACTGGGCCAACACCGACAACCCGGTCTTCGCGGAGATCGCCCCGCTGCCCATCGGGTTCGAGACCTGGGTGAGCCTGTACCTGGCGATCACCAAGAACCCGCAACGGGCGTCCTTCACCTACGACTCCGCGAGCGACGCGGTGAAGCTGGGCTGGACCGCCGCCCAGAGCGCGGTCTCGGTCGCCATGGCCAAGAAGCTGTTCGACCGGATCAACGCGGCCAACGCCACGATCTACCGGTACGACCTGTTCGGCTCGTCGAGCAAGGTGTTCGCGGACGACTTCTGCTACCACCCGCTGGGCGGCTGCGTCCTCGGGCAGGCGACCGACGACTACGGCCGTGTGAAGGGCTATTCGAAGCTGTACGTCACGGACGGCTCACTGGTCCCCGGGAACATCGGCGTGAACCCGTTCGTGACCATCACCGCGCTCGCCGAGCGCACGATGGAACGGGTCCTCGCCGCGGACTTCTGACACCCGCCGAGCCGCACGTGCCGTCCTACTTCTGGTAGATGGCCTCGATCTCGTTCGCGTAGTCCTTCGCCACCACGTTGCGCTTGAGCTTCAGGGACGGCGTCAGGTGGCCCGACTCCTCCGAGAACTGGGAGGACAGAATGCGGAACTTCCGCACCGATTCCGCCTTCGACACCGCGGCGTTGCCGTCGTCGACCGCGGCCTGGATCGCAGCGTTCAGATCCGGGTCGTCACGCAGCGACGCCGCGGTGGCACCCGCCGGCTTTCCGTGTTCGGCCGCCCAGCGGCCCAGGAACTCCTCGTCGATGGTGACCAGCGCGCCCACGAACGGCCGCCCGTCGCCCACCACCATGCACTCCGCGACCAGCGCGTGCGCGCGGATCCGGTCCTCGATCACGGCCGGGGCGACGTTCTTGCCGCCCGCGGTGACGATGATCTCCTTCTTGCGGCCGGTGATCCTGAGGTAGCCGTCCTCGTCCAGGGTGCCGATGTCCCCGGTGTGGAACCAGCCGTCGGCCAGCGCCTCGGCGGTCGCGGCCTCGTTGTTCCAGTAGCCCTTGAACAGGTGCTCGCCGTGCAGCAGCACCTCGCCGTCGTCCGCGATCCGGACCACCGAACCGGGCAGCGGCTGACCGACCGTGCCGATCTTCTGCCGGTCCCAGGGGTTGAACGCGGTCGCCGCGCAGGACTCGGTCAGGCCGTAGCCCTCCAGGACCGTGAAGCCGATGCCGCGGAAGAAGTGACCGAGGCGCTCACCGAGCGGGGCGCCGCCGGAAATCGCGTATTCGCCCTTGCCGCCGAGCACCGCGCGCAGCTTGCTGTAGACGAGCTTGTCGAAGGTCCGGTGCTTGATCTTCAGACCGAGAGACGGGCCGGATGGCGTGTCCAGGGCCTTGCTGTACGCGATCGCGGTGTCCGCGGCCTTGTCGAAGATCTTGCCCTTGCCGTCCGCCTGCGCCTTGGCGCGCGCCGAGTTGTACACCTTCTCGAAGACCCGCGGGACGCCGAGGACCAGCGTCGGCCGGAAGGAGGCCAGCTCGTCGGTGAGGTTCTTGATGTCCGGGACGCAGCCCAGCTTGATCGGCGCCATCATCGGGGCGATCTGCACGAGGCGGCCGAAGACGTGCGCGAGCGGAAGGAAGAGCAGGACGGAACACTCGCCGGTGCGGAACAGCGGGCGCAGCCGCTCCACGATGTTCCCGCACTCCGCGAAGAAGCTGCGGTGGGTGAGGACACAGCCCTTGGGGCGTCCGGTCGTACCGCTCGTGTAGACGATGGTCGCCGGGTCGTCCGCCTTCGCCTGTGAGCTGCGCTCCTCGACGGTCGCGTCGGTGACGCCCTGGCCGAGCCTGCCCAGCTCCTCCAGGGCGCCGGCCTCGATCCCCCAGACGTGCTTGAGCGCGGGCAGCGTCTCGCGCACCGACTCCACGGTGGCCGTGTGGCTGTCGAGCTCCACGATGCAGGCGGTGGCCCCGGAGTCGCTGAGGATCCACTGCACCTGCTCCGGCGAGCTGGTCTCGTACACCGGCACGGTGACCCCGCCGGCGCACCAGATCGCGAAGTCGAGGAGCGTCCACTCGTAGCGGGTGCGGGACATCAGGCCGACCCGGTCGCCGGGCTGGATCCCGGCGGCGATGAGACCCTTGGCGGCCGCGTGCACCTCCGAGAGGAAGGCGGTGGCGGTGACGTCCTGCCAGACGCCGCCGACCTTGCGGGCCATCACGGCGACGTTCGGATGCTGCGCGGCGTTTCTGCGGACGATGTCGGTCAGATTTCCGTCCGCGGGGACCTCGTACAAAGCCGGAAGGCTGAACTCGCGCAAGACTGCTGCTCCTCATAGGGCGCCGGCGCCACGACGTTGTGCGATGCGACGGTGCGGTCCACGGCTCGGGCAGGTACTCAGGGCTTCGCCGCGGGCCGAAGATCCGTTGGTTGAAATCCTGAGCACGACTGGACTGCCCGGACGTTACCCGCCGGTATGGCTTCTTCGACAGGGGGTCCCGGCGAGATGTTCGCTGCGTCACACAGGTTGGTGTTCCTTCGCGTACGGTAGTCCACCGCTGTAGTGACTGACCAGTAACCGCAGGCCCGCCCATCGCCTGTTCACGTTTGCCGCACAGGCCTACGCTTGATCACCATGGCAGCCACACCCCCCGGCACCCGAAGGACCCGCGTCCACGTGGTCAGCGACGTGCACGGCAACGCCCGTGACCTGGCCCTGGCCGGCGACGGTGCCGACGCCCTGATCTGTCTCGGCGACCTGGTCCTCTTCCTCGACTACGCCGACCACTCCCGCGGCATCTTCCCCGACCTGTTCGGCGTCGAGAACGCCGACCGTCTGGTCGAACTGCGCACCGCCCGCCGCTTCGAGGAGGCCCGGGAACTCGGTGCCCGGCTGTGGGGCGGGATCGCCATGGACCGCGCGACCGCCATCGAGAAGGCGGTGCGCAAGCAGTACGCCGAGATGTTCGCGGCGTTCCCGACCCCGACGTACGCGACCTACGGCAACGTCGACATGCCGCAGCTGTGGCCGGAGTACGCGGGGCCGGGCACGACGGTCCTGGACGGGCAGCGGGTGGAGATCGGCGGGCGGGTGTTCGGCTTCGTGGGCGGCGGCCTGCGCACCCCGATGCGCACCCCCTACGAGATCTCCGACGAGGAGTACGCGGCGAAGATCGAGGCGGTCGGCGAGGTCGACGTGCTCTGCACGCACATCCCGCCGGAGGTGCCCGAGCTGGTCTACGACACCGTGGCGCGCCGCTTCGAACGGGGCAGCCGCGCGCTGCTGGACGCCATCCGGCGCACCCGGCCGCGCTACTCCCTCTTCGGACATGTCCACCAGCCGCTGGTGAAACGCATGCGGATCGGGACCACCGAGTGCGTGAACGTCGGGCACTTCGCCAGTGCGGGGCGGCCCTGGGCGCTGGAATGGTGACAGCCCCGGACATGGGGGTGAAGTCGGCTGGTCGGCCGCGCGGTAGCCTTCACGCTGCACACGCGTGCGCACGCGCGTTCAGCGACCTCTTCACAGCGGCCCGCATCCGGAGGAGCCACGGCGATGGCGGAACACACCAGCTCGAGCATCACGATCGAGGCGGCCCCGGCCGACGTCATGGCGGTGATCGCCGACTTCGCCCGGTATCCGGACTGGACCGGTGAGGTGAAGGAGGCGGAGGTGCTGAAGACCGACGCCCGGGGTCGGGCCGAGCAGGTCCGCCTAGTCATGGACGCGGGTGCGATCAAGGACGACCAGACACTGGGGTACACCTGGACCGGTGACAACGAGGTCTCCTGGACACTGGTGAAGTCGCAGATGCTGCGGTCGCTGGACGGGTCCTACCTGCTGAAGCCGGCGGGGGCGGGGGCGACGGAGGTCACGTACTCGCTGACCGTGGACGTCAAGATCCCGATGCTGGGGATGATCAAGCGCAAGGCCGAGAAGGTCATCATCGACCGCGCGCTGGCGGGGTTGAAGAAGCGGGTGGAGGCGGGGGAGTAGTCGTTCGGCCGGCGCCAGCCGCACAGCTGCGGGCATGCGTGCCGCCGGCCGCGGCTCCGGTGCCCTCCAAGAGAGGGCGCGTCAGTTACGGTTCACCCTCATGCGCACCATCCTGATCACCGGCCCCGGCGGCAGCGGTCGTACGACGGTCGCCGCGGCCACCGCCCTGCGCGCCGCCGGTGAGGGCACCCGCACCCTCGTACTCGGCGCCGACCGCACGGACACCCTCGGCGCGGTCCTCGGCACGGCGACAGGACCGGAACCCACCCGGGTCACCCCCGCCCTCACCGCCTGGCGCCCCGACGCGGCCGCCCGCTTCCGCGAGGACCTCACCGCCTTCCAGGCCCGCGCGGCCAACGTCCTCGACCTGCTCGGCGCCTCCCGCCTGGACGCCGAAGAACTCACCCCCCTCCCCGGCGCCGAGGAGCTGTCCCTCCTGAGGGCCCTGCGCGACGCGGCCCTCTCCGACCGCTACGACCTGCTCGTCGTCGACCTGCCGCCCGCCCCGCGCGCCCTCGACCTGCTCGCCCTCCCCGAGGAACTCCGCCGCTACCTGCGCCGCCTGCTGCCACCGGAGCGGCAGGCCGCCCGTGCCCTGCGGCCCGTCCTCGGCCGGCTCGCCGGCGTCCCCATGCCCGCCGACTGGCTCTACGAGACCGCCGCCCGCTGGGACGTGGAGCTCGCCGCCGTCGAGGCCGTCCTCGGCGACCGCCGCACCGCCGTACGACTGGTCGCCGAGCCCGGCCCGGCGGGCACCGACGCCGTCCGCGCCGCCCGCCTCGGACTGGCCCTGCGCGGCCTGCCCACCGAGACCCTGGTCGCCAACCGCGTGCTGCCCGAGACCACCCCCCTGCACGGACTCGTCGCCCAGCAGCGCAAGGCCCTCGCGGAGTGGACGGACGCCCTCCCGGTCACGCCCGTCGCCCACCTCGGCCACGACCCGCGCGGCACCGACGACCTGGCCACCCTCGCCGTGCCCGGCGTCAACACGGAGCCCGCCCCGGTCGAGTGGCCCGTCGCCGACCTCATCGAGGGGGACGGCGTCCTGGTCTGGCACATCCCGCTGCCCGGCGCGATACGGGACGACCTCGACCTGGTCAGGCGCGGCGACGAGGTCGTCATCACCGTCGGCGGCTTCCGCCGGATCGTGGCGCTGCCCTCCGCGCTGCGCCGCTGCACGGTCGCCGGGGCGGCCCTGCGCGACGGCGAGCTGCGGCTGCGCTTCACGCCCGACCCGGAGCTGTGGCCGCGCTGACGGTGAAACCGGTACGCCCGTTCGGGTAACGTCGGAGGGACGAACCGTAGTCAGGAGTCCGTCATGAGCGAAGAGCAGCCCACAGCCGGCGCCTCCGAGGACGCGGACGAGGTACGGGCGACGGACGCCGACGCCTGGGCCACCGCCTGCGCCGAGGACCTGGAAGCGGAGAAGGCCCGCCGACGCACCCAGTACGGCCCCCCGCCGGGGTCGGCCGCCGAGGAGCTGCGCAAGCTCGTCGACGCCGTCGCCGACAGGCTCTCCGGCCTCCGGACCCCGCTCCTCGGGGCGGTTGCCGGGCCCGCCGCCCAGCAGGTGGTCCGGCAGGTCGTGCAGCAGGCGAAGAACGCCGTCGAGCCCGTCATGGAGCGCAACCCGGACGTCTTCGACCACCTGGCCGCGGCCGGCGGCGAACTCCTCGCGGCCTACCGCTCCGCGGTCCAGGCCCAGGAGACCCGCTGGACCGGCCCCGACGGCAGGGACAAGGGCGAGGGCACCGCCCCGGGCGAGCGCATCGACCTCGACTGAAAGCCCCATGAGGCCCTGTCGCCGGGCTCCCGTCCGCCGGGCGGGCGGACAACGGGAACCCGACTACAGGGCCTCGGGTACGGTTGGCCGTAGCGGGGCTCGACCGAAACTGAGGGATTCATGGGACTCACCATCGGCGTCGACATCGGCGGCACGAAGATCGCGGCCGGCGTGGTCGATGAGGAAGGCAACATCCTCTCGACCCACAAGGTGCCGACCCCGGGTACGCCCGAGGGCATCGTGGACGCCATTGCTTCCGCCGTAGAGGGCGCCCGCGCGGGGCACGAGATCGTCGGCGTGGGCATCGGAGCCGCCGGTTACGTGAACCGGCAGCGCTCCACGGTCTACTTCGCGCCCAACATCGACTGGCGCCAGGAACCGTTGAAGGAGAAGGTCGAGGCCCGCGTCGGCCTCCCCGTGGTCGTGGAGAACGACGCCAACGCCGCCGCCTGGGGCGAGTACAAGTTCGGCGCCGGCAAGGGCCACCGCAACGTCATCTGCATCACCCTCGGCACCGGCCTCGGCGGCGGCATCATCATCGGCAACAAGCTGCGCCGCGGGCATTTCGGGGTCGCCGCCGAGTTCGGGCACATCCGGATGGTTCCGGACGGGCTGCTGTGCGGCTGCGGCTCGCAGGGCTGCTGGGAGCAGTACGCCTCCGGCCGGGCCCTCGTCCGCTACGCCAAGCAGCGCGCCAACGCCACCCCCGAGGCCGCCGAGATCCTGCTCGGCCTCGGCGACGGCAGCCCCGACGGCATCGAGGGCAAGCACATCTCCATGGCCGCCCGTCAGGGCGACCCGGTAGCCGTCGACTCCTACCGTGAGCTCGCCCGCTGGGCCGGCGCCGGTCTCGCCGACCTGGCCTCCCTCTTCGACCCCTCGGCCTTCATCGTCGGCGGCGGCCTCTCGGACGAGGGCGAGCTGGTCCTCGACCCCATCCGCAAGTCCTACAAGCGCTGGCTGGTGGGCGGCAACTGGCGCCCGGTGGCCGAGGTCATCGCAGCCCAACTGGGCAACGAGGCGGGCCTGGTGGGCGCCGCGGACCTGGCCCGGGAACCCGACCCGATCATGTAAACGCCGCCGGCTGCACCACCCTCAGGGGCGCGGGGCTGTGTTCGATGTGCGGCTGCCGCCGCGTGGGCGCGACAGGCCACACACAACCGGCAGTCGCACACCCGCCTCGCGCCCCACCCCGGTAGGCGCACAGCCCCTCTCCGGGCGTACATTGATCAATATGGCGTCGCTCCCCAACTCCCACACAGAGCCCGACGGTTCCGCCGTCATCCGGGTCCTGAGCTACAACATCCGCTCGATGCGCGACGACACCGACGCCCTCGCCCGCGTCATCAAGGCCTGCGCCCCCGACCTGGTCCTCGTCCAGGAGGCCCCCCGCTTCTTCCGCTGGCGCAAGAAGCTCGCCCGCCTGGCGTCCGCCGCCGACCTGGTGATCCTCACCGGCGGCGCGACCGCGGCCGGCCCGGCCATCCTCTGCGACCTGCGCGCCACCGTCGAGCGCACCGAGGACGTCCTGCTCCCGCTCACCCCCGGCCTGCACCGCCGCGGCTTCGCCACCGCAGTCGTCCGGTTCGGCGGCGTCCGCCTCGGCGTCACCAGCTTCCACCTCAGCCTCCAGCAGGACGAGCGCTTCGAGCAGGGCGGCATGCTCCTGGACCGGGTCGCCGGCCTCGGTGTGCAGCACGCCGTCGCGGGCGGAGACCTCAACGACCGGCCCGACGGCCGTACCTTCCGCCGCCTGGCCGACGCCTACCAGGACTGCCATGTCACTGCCCCCTGGGGCGGCGAGTTCACCTCCTGGTCCACCGACCCGCACCAGCGCATCGACGCGATCTTCGCGACGAAGGGCATCGAGGTGCTCGGCTGCGGCGTCCCCGAGAACCAGCCCGGCATCACCGGCAGGGACCTGAGGGCGGCCACGGATCACCTGCCCGTGCTGGCCGCCCTTCGGCTGCCCGCGACCTGAACCGGAACCGGCGTACGGAGTTCCGTCACGAGGTACTGCCCTGAGGGCGGCCACCGACCGTCTCCCGGCCCGGCCGCCCTCAGCATCCCCGCGTCCCGGGCCCGGCAGGCCCTTGGGCGAGGCTCAGACCACCGCGCCCCGCCCGGGGTCGCCGTCCTCGTCGTCGTCCGTCTTCATCCGGGTCACCAGCGTGACGAACCCGCCGAGGAACCCGCCGATCCCCAGCATCGCCAGCCACCAGGTCATGTCCCAGCCCAGCAGCACCGCGATCAGCAGCAGCACGGGCCCGCCCACCACACCCAGCCAGGCGAACCTGGCCGTCGTGTCGGCGGTCGGCAGCGGCGGCGGTTCCGGCGGTACGAAGTGCCCCTCGTCGTCCTCGTCGAAGTCGTCCTCGGACGCGTCCGGCGCCGTGTAGTCACGCGGGCCCACCCCCGGCGCGAAGGAGACGGAGCTGCCCAGCGGTCTCGCCGGGGGCTGCTCCTGAGCGGCCTGCGGACCGGCCGCGGCCTCGTCCTCCTCCATCGGCGGCAGTGCCAGGTCCTTCACCGGCTTGAACGGCGTCGTACCCGGCGGATCCGGTGGTTCCTCGCCGTAGCCCGCGACGATCGCCGCCCAGGCGGCGGCCTCGTCGAAGGGCACTCCCTTCTCGTCCGGCTCGCGGTCCTCGCGGTCGGAGTCGTGCTCAGCCAACTGCGGCCGTCCCTTCCTTGCCGACACTGGGTGCGAGCCGTCCGATGAAGGTGAGGCTCTCCTCGAAGATCCGGTCCGCGTCGTGGTCCAACGTCGCCACGTGGTAACTCTGTTCCAGCACGACCTCCGTTACGTCCGTGGACGACACCCGGCTCAGGATCCGGGCGGAATCGACTGCCGGAACCACGTGGTCCCGGACGCTGCGCAGGAGCAGCAGGGGCTGGGTCACCTGCGGCAACTCGCCGTCCACCGCACGGAAGAAGTTCCGCAGCGAGTGCGCGCAGTGCAGCGGCACCCGGTCGTACCCCACCTCCGCGGCGCCCGGCTTGGCGATGTCGCTGGCGATGCCCCGCGTCGTGCGCACCAGGTGCCGGGCCACCGGAAGGGCGTACGCGGACAGGCCGTGCACCTTGTTCGCCGGGTTGACGATCACCACGCCGTCCACACCCGTCCCGTTCCTGGCGGCCAGCCGCAGGGCCAGCGTGCCGCCCATCGACAGGCCCGCCACGAACACCCGGGAGCAGCGCTCGCGCAGCAGCCGCAGCTCGCGGTCCACCTCCGCGTACCAGTCCTGCCAGCCGGTGACCTGCATGTCCTCCCAGCGCGTGCCGTGGCCCGGCAACAGGGGCATGGACAGAAGATCTAGCAGAAAGATCCAGCGGAAGATTTAGCGTTCAACGCGAAAGGGCGGT
>NZ_JBEYFC010000067.1:0-27351 GCF_040634175.1 Streptomyces sp. NPDC007162 | reverse complement strand
CGCTGGTCGGCGGTGGTCGTGGTGCGCGGGTTGGCCAGCCGGATGTGCGCGTCCAGCGGGATGACGTCCCCCTTGGGGTCGTCGGCGTACTTCGGGGTGTCGTGCTCGGCGTCCCCGTCCAGAGGCGCGCCCGACTCGCGGGAGCGGCCGAACATCCGCTCCTGCTCGCTGAGCGAGACCCGGTCCCAGAACTCCACCAGCATCCGGATCAGCCGCACCACCTGGTAGCTGCCGCCGGCCGTCCACTCCGGCTCGCCCGTGCCCTTGCCCACCCACACCAGCCGGTCCATCTCACGGGCACTGGTGGTCGTCGGGTTCGCGATGCCGTCCTTGAAGCCGAACAGGTTGCGCGGCGTTCCGGACGGCCGCGGCGGACTGGAGAAGCCGTCCAGTCGCCAGCGGACCTGCATGCCACCGCGGGTGTGCCGGGCGATGTCGCGCAACGCGTGCAGCACCGTGTCGGTGTCGTCGGCGTGCAGTTGGAGGCTGAGATCGCCGTGGCACCACTCGGGCCTGAGGTCGTCGTCCGGGAAGGCGGGCATCGTCGTCAGCCGACGCGGCCTCAGCCTGCCCAGACCGAACCGGTCGTCGAAGAGCGAGGCGCCGACGCCGACGGTCACCGCCAGGGCACCGGACGGAAGCCGGCCGCCGAGGACGCCCGAGTCGGCGGGCGGGGCCGTGATGCCGACCGGGTCCGGGGTGCCGCCCGAGGTCAGGAAGCGGGCCCGGTCGGTGAGCGTGCGCAGCAGGTCGGCGAGGTCGGTACGGCCCTCGGCGGTGACGTCGAAGGACGTGAACACGGTCGTGCGCCGGGGCGCGGCGGTCACCGACTGCTGGCGGGGGCCGTGGAAGGGCGCGACGGCGTGGGTGGTGGCGGGGGCGGCGGTGTCCGCGGCCGGGGCCGCGGCGCCCCCGGCCGCCAGCCCCGCCCCCGTGAGCGCCGCGCCGCGCAGGAAACCGCGGCGGCCGAGTCCGCCCGGGCCTGTCTTCTCCTCGGTGCTCACACCGTCCTCCGGGGATCGCACAGGGCGGCCACCGAGGCCAGCCGCTCCACCAGGTCGCCGAGGACCGCGTCGACGTTCTCGCGCTGCCGGTGGCTCAGCCTGCTCAGCGGTGTCCAGGTGCCGTCGTGCCCGAAACCGTCGAGCGTGCGGCCGGCCCGGTCCAACGCGCTCTGCAGAGCGGACAGACCGGCGTACCGGCCGGTCAGCACCGGATGCAGGCGGGCCAGCACCTGTTCGGTGCCGTCCAGGTTGGCGCGGGCGGTGGCGAGGTTGCTGCCGCTGCCGTAGTCGGTCCGGCCGGTCAGCTCGAACTGCACCGTGTTCTCCAGGATCTCGTGCGCCCGCAGTCCCAACTGGGCCGGGTCCATGCGGGTTCCCGCCCAGTCGTCGCGCAGCGCGGTGACCGCCTTCAGCAGGGCGGCCGCCGGGGCCCGCAGTCCGGCGGCGGACTCGCCGTGCCACAGGCCGTACTCGACGCGGTGGAAGCCGGTGAAGTCCTTGTCGTGCACCCCGCCGGGCAGCCCCGCGTCCGTACCGTTGATCGCCCGGTCCGCATCGCCGAAGGCGTCGTACGCGGCGCCCATCCGTTCGTACTGCAGGTGCGCGGGCAGCCAGGCGGTGCGGGCGGCGGGCAGGTCGCCGCGGTCGACCGCGTCCCGCAGGGCCGTCGTCAGCCGTACCACCCCGGACAGGCCGGTGCCGACCCACTTCTGGTAGGCGAGCGCCGGCGGGATCAGGTCGTGCTCGGTGACCGGGGCCGCGGCCGGTCCGCTGCGGCCCCGGCCGACACGCACGGTGGGGCCGGTGACGGCGTCGGCGTCGTCCGGCACGCACTTGAACGCGTACGCGCCCCTGCCCAGGCGCACGGTGAGCTCCCGGGTGGTGCCGGGGCCGATGCCCTCGACCTCGCCGTAGACGGCCTGGCTCCGCGGGTCCTCCAGGAGGACCTCGGCGGGACCGTCGGTCGGGTTGTGCAGGTCGAAGACCTGGACACCGGAGACCGGTGTGGTCCACCCGCGTCCGCAGCGGCTGGGGGACACCTCCACAGGGGTGTGCGGCAGCGCGGACGGGTCTGCGTGCGCCGGACGTGAGCCGTGCGTGACCGCCAGTACCCCGGCCACCAGGCACGCGACGGCGACACCGACGACCGTCCAGGGACGCGGCGACCTCCCTCTGAGGCCGGACAACACCATCCCGAGCTCCCGGGTCCGTACCGTTCGTGATCGCCTCATGTTAGGCAGCCCTCTGTTCTCGAACGGCCGTCCAGGCAAACCCATGACCAAGAGTTCCCTGCCGGTTCACCCGGCATCCGCAACAACGGGGGGCCCGGCCGTGCGGTGGGACCCGGCGCGAGAAGATCGTCCGTGTTCGACGTGTCCAGCAGCTCCTGGAAGGAACCGACGAGAGCATGCGTGTCAACGTGGCCCGTGGCCTGACCGAGGTGTCCGGATGACCGGCACCGAAGCACCCGTCCTGCTGCACGTCGAGGGACGGGCCGCGCACATCACCCTGAACCGGCCGAAGGCCATCAACGCGCTGTCGCACCCCATGGTGCTGCGTATCGCCGAGGCCCTGACGGACTGGGAGCACGACCCGGCCGTCGAGACCGTCGTCATCACCGGGGCGGGGGAGCGCGGCCTGTGCGCGGGCGGTGACATCCGCGCCGTCCATGACGACGCCCGCGACGGCGACGGCACCGCCGCGGCCGCGTTCTGGCGCGACGAGTACCACCTCAACGCCCGGATCGCCCGCTACCCCAAGCCCTACGTCGCCGTCATGGACGGCATCGTCATGGGCGGCGGGGTGGGGATCTCCGCGCACGGCGGGATCCGGATCGCCACCGAACGTTCCCGGATCGCCATGCCGGAGACCGGTATCGGCTTCGTCCCCGACGTGGGCGGCACGTACCTGCTCAGCCGGGCCCCCGGCGAACTGGGCACCCATCTCGCCCTGACCGGCGCCGGGATCGGCGCCGCGGATGCCGTGCTGTGCGGACTCGCGGACCACCACGTGCCGTCCGGCTCCCTCCAGGCGTTCGCCGCCGACCTCGCCGAACTGCCCGTCCCCGAGGCGCTCGCCCGCCACGTGCGGCCCGCACCCGAAGGGCGACTGGCCGGTCACCGGGACTGGATCGACGCCTGCTACGCCGCCGACACCGTCGAGGAGATCGTCCGGCGGCTGCTCGCACACGGTGAAGCGGCGGCGAAGGAGACGGCGCACACCCTGCTCGGCAAGTCCCCGACGGCACTGAAGGTCACCCTTCGGGCACTGCGCCGGGCCCGGCAACTGGACACGCTGGAGCAGGTGTTGGACCAGGAGTACCGGGTCTCCTGCGCGACCCTGACCACCCCTGACCTGGTGGAGGGCATCCGCGCCCAGGTCGTCGACAAGGACCGCGCCCCGCGCTGGTCCCCGGCCGCCCTCGGCGAGGTCACCGAGGCTGCCGTGGACCGCTTCTTCGCCCCGCTCGGCGCACGCGAACTGGGCCTGGGCCGGCCCTGAAAAATCCACGAAGGGCCCGGAGCGGAGCCGCCCGCCGACCGCCCACCGGGCGCGAGAGGAAGATCACGCCTGGTGACGCGGTCTTGGCCGTCCCTCCGCCACGCGGTACGGTCTGTCGGTATCGACGACGGCGAGACGGAAGCCGGTGGGAATCCGGCACGGTCGCGCCACTGTATGCAAGAGCCCCCGGGCCCTTGTGAGTCAGACCCGTGGCTGTCGTCCTGTGCACCACCGAGATGGGACGCGAACTCCCAGAGGAGGTTCTGCCATGGCGCAGACCGTCGCCCAGCCGACAGCCACCACCCCCGTCGTGCCCGCCAAGCTGCCGCTGTCCGCGATAGCTCCCTGGGCGGTCTTCTTCGGCATCCTGATGCTGGTCCTGCTCTACTTCGTCGGCGCCGAGCAGGGCGCCACCTCCGTGTTCAACGGCACGGACGTCCACGAGTGGGTGCACGACGCCCGCCACCTGCTCGGCTTCCCCTGCCACTGACGCGAGGGACGCCGTTCAGCCCATGAACTCCGCAACGGTTCGACACCTCCTGGTGCGGGGCATGCTCGCCGGCCTCGCCGCCGGCGTGCTCGCCCTGGTGGTCGCCTACCTCCTCGGCGAGCCCTACGTCGACAAGGCGATCAGCTTCGAGGACGCCCACACGCACGAGCACGAGATGGTGGTCGTCTCTCGCTCCCTCCAGTCCACCGCGGGCCTCGCCACCGGTGTCCTGGTGTACGGGGTCGCCTTCGGCGGCATCGCGGCCCTCGCCTACTGCTTCGCCCTCGGCCGCGTCGGCCGGTTCGGTCCACGGGCGACCGCGCTGCTGCTGTCCGGCTGCGCGCTGCTCGCCGTGTACGTGGTGCCGTTCCTGAAGTACCCGGCCAACCCGCCGTCGGTGGGCGACCCCGACACCATCGGCAGGCGCACCACGCTGTACTTCCTGATGATGCTGCTGAGCGTGCTGCTGGCGGTCGCCGCCACCCTCCTCGGCAAGCGCCTGCGGGCGAGCCTCGGCACCTGGTGGGCGACCGTGCTCGCGGTGGCCGCGTTCGCCGTCGTCGTCGGGCTCGCCTACCAGTTCCTGCCGGTGGTCAACGAAGTCCCGAAGGACTTCCCGGCCACCCTGCTGTGGCGGTTCCGGCTCTCGGCGCTCGCCATCCAGGTGGCGCTGTGGAGCGGATTCGGCCTGCTGTTCGGCGAGTTGGCCGAGCGACAGCTCAACCCGAAGCCGGCGAAGGCCACGGCCGCCCGGCGTACCGTGCCCGCCGCGCACTGACCGACCCACCGGACGCGAGGGCCCCCGGCACCGTCCGGAGGCCCTCGCGCGTTCGGCGCACCGTCCGTCGCCGCCCTCCTGCACCGGGACCGAAGGGCGCGGGACCGGTCTGCACACGGACCGCGCCCCGCACCGCGCCCGGATCGCCCGCGCCGAGCAGCCCCGCGATCGAGCCGCGAAACGGCCCCGGACTCGCGTACGTCTCCGCTGACAAGGGAAGATGGGCGGTGAGTGATCGAGCAACGACAGCGGAGGAATGGACTCATGCCGCATGAGCGAGCGGGCCGGCCGGCGGTTCCGGAGGACCTCGTCGACGTGGCCCGGCTGGTCACGGCCTACTACGCGCTGCACCCCGACCCGTCCGACCCCGCCCAGCGGGTGGCGTTCGGCACCTCGGGACACCGCGGGTCGTCGCTGACCCCCGCGTTCAACGAGGACCACATCGCGGCCACCAGCCAGGCCATCTGCGAGTACCGGAGCGGCCAGGGCACCGACGGACCCCTCTTCCTGGGCGCCGACACCCACGCCCTGTCCGAACCCGCCAAGGTCACCGCCCTGGAGGTGTTCGCCGCCAACGGCGTGACCGTCCTGATCGACAGCGCCGACGGCTACACGCCCACCCCGGCCGTCTCGCACGCCATCCTCACCCACAACCGCGGCCGTACCACCGGTCTCGCGGACGGCGTCGTGGTCACCCCCTCGCACAACCCGCCCGCCGACGGCGGCTTCAAGTACAACCCGCCCAGCGGCGGCCCCGCCGCCTCCGACGCCACCTCCTGGATCCAGGACCGCGCCAACCAGATCATCGCGGGCGGCCTGAAGGACGTACGGCGCGTCCCGTACGAGCGCGCGCTCGCCGCGGACACCACCGGCCGCTACGACTTCATGAGCGTCTACGTCGACGACCTGCCCAGCGTCCTCGACCTCGACGCGGTCCGGGCCTCCGAGCTGCGCATCGGCGCCGACCCGCTGGGCGGGGCCTCCGTCGCCTACTGGGGCCGGATCGCCGAACGGCACGGCCTCGACCTCACCGTGGTCAACCCGCACACCGACCCCACCTGGCGGTTCATGACGCTGGACTGGGACGGCAAGATCCGCATGGACTGCTCGTCGCCGTACGCGATGGCCTCACTGATCGAGAAGCGGGACCAGTACCGGGTGGCCACCGGCAACGACGCCGACGCGGACCGGCACGGCATCGTCACCCGCGACGCCGGCCTGATGAACCCCAACCACTACCTCGCCGTCGCCATCTCCTACCTCTACCGCCACCGTGGGCAGTGGGCGGCGGACGCGGGTGTCGGCAAGACCCTGGTCTCGTCCTCGATGATCGACCGGGTCGCCGCCGACCTCGGCCGCCGGCTCGTCGAAGTGCCCGTCGGATTCAAGTGGTTCGTCGACGGACTGGTCAGCGGCGCCATCGGGTTCGGCGGTGAGGAGTCGGCCGGCGCGTCCTTCCTGCGCCGGGACGGCTCGGTGTGGACGACCGACAAGGACGGCATCCTGCTCGCCCTGCTCGCCTCCGAGATCACGGCCGTCACGGACAGGACCCCGTCCGAGCACTACGCCGACCTCACCGCCCGCTTCGGCGAACCCGCCTACGCCCGTGTCGACGCCCCCGCGAACCGTGCGGAGAAGGCGCTGCTCGCCAAGCTCTCCCCGGCCCAGGTCACCGCGCAGACCCTGGCGGGCGAGCCGGTCACCGCCGTCCTCACCGAGGCCCCGGGCAACGGGGCCGCGATCGGTGGCATCAAGGTGACCACGGAGAACGCCTGGTTCGCGGCCCGCCCCTCCGGCACCGAGGACGTGTACAAGATCTACGCCGAGTCCTTCCAGGGCCCCGAGCACCTGGCCCGGGTCCAGGAGGAGGCCAAGGCGGTGGTCGACGCAGCCCTCGGCGACTGACCCCCGCCCCACCGGCCACGACGGTCCCGCGCACCCCGTCCCACCTGTGGGCCGCCGGGCGGTGGCCGTCGTCGGCGGCCGGGCGTCGGTCATGTCGTGAACGTGCGTCGGCGGGCTCGGGCCTCGGCCAGGTGCGCCGCCGCCCGGCGCGCGCTCGCGGCGAGGTGGGCCGAACCCCAGGCGTGTGCGGTGCGTTCGGCCAGGGCGTAGGCCTCGGCCGCCGCCCGGTCCTCGCCCAGCAGCCGGTGCAGGTCGGCGAGGGCGTGGGCGAGCGGCCGGCTCGCGTACGCCGCGCCCGCCGCCCCGGCGAGCTGTCCGCGCAGCGGCACCAGCTGCCCGAGGAGGGCCGCCGCCGTGTCGTGGTCGCCGTGCAGTACCGCGAGCTGCGCGCGGAAGTCGAGTTCCAGGCCGTGCAAATGGTCCCGTCGCGGCTCCGGATCGACCGGTACGGCCAGCGACTCGTCGAGTCTGCCCAGACGGGCCAGGACCAGCGCCTGCGCCACGGCGACCGGGCCTCCCGCCGACTCGTACACGGCCCGGACCATCGGCTCGATCTCGGCCGCCCGGTCCTGGGCGAGCCGCAGGGTGATCAGGCCCAGTGTGCGCAGCCCGGTGGCATGGTGGGCGCCCACCCGCTGGAGCAGGGAGTCGGCCTCGGCGTAGTCGGCCTCGGCCGCCTCGAAACGCCCGCCGACGGCGGCCAGCATCGCACGGGTCGCCGCACTGAGTCCCTGCGCCCACACCAGCCGGTAGCGGCGGGCCAGGGCCAGACCCTCGGCGGTGTGCCGGTGCACGGCGGCGGGGTCGTTGCCGGCTCCGGCGGTCATCGCGTCGAGGTGTTCGCAGACCCAGCGGTAGGCCGGCAGGTCGTGGGCGCGGGCGAGGGCCCGCAGTTCGGCGGTGAGCGGCGGCCGTGCGGCGGCCCGCGTCTCGTGCGGCAGCAGCCGTGCCGAGGTCATCAACGCGGCGGCCAGCAGCCGGGGTTCACCGTCCGCGCGGGCCAGCGCCAACTGCTCGCGGGCCGCCTGTGAGGCCCGGGAGGTGTCCTCGGCGGCGACCGCGTCGACCAGCACCTGAAGGACACGCGCGCGGGTCGGGCCGTCCGGTCCGGGAGCGGCCGCGAGCTGTTCGAGGCGGGCCACGGTGGTCCGGTCGTACGGGCCTTCGAGCCGGCTGCGCCAGGGCGCGGGCTCGGTCCAGGCGCCGTAGACGGCCGCGACCAGGTCCCCGCGGTCGGCCTGTTCGGCCAGCTCGACGGCGCGCTGCCGGGTGCGCCGGGCGGCGTCCGTGGCCCCGGTGCGCACCTGCGCCCCCAGCAGCCGTACCAGCAGCTCGATCAGCCGGTCGGGCGGGGTTTCGGCGCCGGCGGCCGCGGTGTGCGTGTCGATCGCCTGCTGGATCAGGGTGACGGCGACGTCATGCGCGTAGCGCCGCTCGGCGGCCTCGGCGGCCCGCAGCGCGTAGTCGACGGCGAGCGGGGCGTCACCCGCGCTGCCCGAGCGGGCGAAGTGGTGGGCGAGCGCCGGGAGTTCGCCGGGGCGGTGCCGGCGCAGCAGCCGGGCGACGCGGGCGTGCAGCCAGGAGCGCCGGGCGCCGGACAGGTCGGCGTACACGGTGTCGCGGACCAGGGCGTGCACGAACCGGACGTGCCCGGCGCGGGGTTCGGCCAGCAGGTTGGCGTCGAGCGCGGCGTCGAGCCCTTCCAGTACCTCCTCCTCCGCCGCCTCGGCGCAGTCGACCAGCAGCGAGACCTCGGCCTCCAGGCCCAGCACGGCGGTGAGCCGGACGACGGACCGGGCCGCGGGAGGCAGCAGGGCGAGGCGCCGGCGCAGCACGTCGCGCACCCCCTGCGGAACCTCGGAGATCGCCACCAGCGCGCCCTCGTCGGCCAGCAGCCGGGCGCTCTCCAGGACGTAGAACGGATTGCCGCCGGTGCGTTCGGCCAGTGCCGCGACGGTCACCGGATCCACGGGCGCCCCGCAGACGGCGTCGACGAGGGTGGCGGTGTCCTGCGGCGGCAGGCCGCCGAGCGTGATCCGGTGCGGGGCGGCCCGGGCGAGCTGGGCGAGGGTCTTCAGCAGGTGCTCGCCGACCTCGGCGGGCCGGTACCCGGCGACGACGAGCAGCGGCACCCCGGTCACCGCGACCGCCGCCTCGACCAGGGCGAGGGTCTCGGCGTCGGCGCGGTGCACGTCCTCCAGCAGGACGGCGAGGGGTGCCCGCGCGGCAGCGGTACGCAGCCAGGCCGCGAAGGCGCGGTGCATACGGAACCGGCCGGCGGTGGCCTCGTCGCGGCCGGGAGTTCCGGGACGGCCGGTGATCCCGTCGCTGCCGGAGCCGGCGGTTCCCTCCGGCTCCGGCAGCAGCACCGCCAGCTCACCGGGCCGGACCGGGGGCACCTCGCGGGCGAGCGCCCCGAGCGCCTCCACCCAGGCCCAGGCCGGCGGTGCGCCCTCGTACTCGGGGCAGCGGCCGATCACCACCCGCCAGCCGGACTGCCGCAGCCGGTCCGCCGCCCGGCCGAGGAACGCGGACTTGCCTACCCCGGCCTCGCCCGTGACCAGCACGATCCCGCCGCCCTGCCGTGCGGTTCGCGCGGCCGTCGCCACCGCACCCAGTTCCTGCACCCGGCCCACGAACAGGGTGCGCCCGGCGTGCGCGGGCGCGGCGGTGACCGGTTCGGGCACCGCCGCGCGCAGCACGTCGAGCCGTCCGTCGAGCACCGCCCGCTCCAGCTCCCGCAGGGCCGGTCCGGGGTCGCAGCCGAGTTCGTCACGCAGCACCGCGGTGGCGCGGCGCAGCGCCGTGAGCGCCTCGCCCTGCCGGTCGCAGGCCCAGTGCGCGAGCGCGAGCAGCCGCCAGCCCTCCTCGCGCAGCGGACCGTCGCGGACCAGCGACTCGGCGTCGGCCGCGGCCTGTGCCGCGCGGCCGGTGTGCAGATCGGCGGCGACGGCGAGCTCACGGGCTTCGGCGCGCAACCCGGTCAGCCGGGCCACCTCCGCACCGGCCCACTCCTCGTCGGCGTGCTCGGCGAAGGCCGGCCCCCGCCACCAGCCGAGCGCCTCGGCGAGCAGCCGCCGGGCCTCCTCGGCCGGCGCGGTGCGGGCCCGCCCGACCCAGCTCTCGAACCGCCAGGCGTCCACCGCGTCCCCGGCCAGCCGGAGCGCGTACCCGGGCGGGGCGGTGACCAGGACCGTGGCCGGGGCGCGCGGCTGCCGGTCCGGCTCCAGGGACCGGCGCAGGTTGGACAGGTAGGCGTGCAACGACACGGTGGCCTTGGCCGGCGGCTCTCCCCGCCACAGCGCGTCCGCCATCCGCTCGACCGGTACGACACCGCCCCGGGCCGCGATCAGCAGCGCCAGTACGGCACGCTGCCGGGGAGCGCCCAACTCGACCGGTATCCCGGCGACTTCGGCGCCCAGAGGGCCCAGGACTCGCAAACGCAGCACGGCGCGGGAATCTACCCGAGCGCCGCGTCGATCCCGTCAACGGACGATAAACGCAGCACGTCCCGGGCCGCCCGGGCGCACTGCCGAGCCGGACGCCAAGCGGACGCCAAGAGGGGGGCGCGACGGTGGGCGGCCGACGCAGACATCCGATCGTTGGAGCAAGCAAGCGTGTCCCTCAACAGCAGCCACGACGCCCCGGCCGCCGCCGGGCGTCCCCATGTCCACGAAATGGTCGTGGTCCACCGGGTCTTCCGCCGGGAGTCGGCACTCCTGCCCCGGCTGGTGCGGGCCGTGCCCGACGGCGACACGGCCCGCGCGGCCCGGGTCCGCGCAGTCCTGGGCGACTACATGACGGGCCTGCACCACCATCACCATGCCGAGGACGAGCTGATCTGGCCGCTGCTGCGCTCCCGGGCGGCGCAGGACGAGGCGCTGGTGGGCCGGATGGCCGAACAGCACGAGGCGATCGACCGCACCCTGGCGGCCGTGGGCGAGTGGGCGCCCGTGTGGGAGCGGTCCGCCGACCGGATCCCCGGCGAGGAACTCGCCCTGGCCCTGGACGCACACCGCACCGCGCTGCTCGCCCACCTCGACGACGAGGAACGGTCGGTACTGCCGCTGGTCGCCGAGCATCTG
Organism: Streptomyces sp. NPDC007162; assembly: GCF_040634175.1. NCBI lineage: Bacteria > Bacillati > Actinomycetota > Actinomycetes > Kitasatosporales > Streptomycetaceae > Streptomyces > Streptomyces sp. NPDC007162. Next base: position 16,587 of record NZ_JBEYFC010000067.1, on the reverse strand, counting down.
ACCGTCGCGGAGTGGGACCTGGTCGGACGGCGCGGTATGGACGGGCTGCCGAAGAACAAGCGGCTGCTCGCTCTCGGCGCGATCCTGGAGGAGGCGACACCCGAGGAGAGCGCCTACTTCCTCGGCCGGGTCCCGCTCGTCGGCCGGCTGCTGTGGCGGGCCGTCGGCCGTCGCCAGTACGAGACCCTGTGCCGGACCATGCGCGCACCGCTGGCCGGGGAGTAGACCGGTGACCGTACTCGACTCCGCTCCGCTCGACGTCCTGGACGCCTACCGCACCTGCGAGTTCGCCACCCTGGGCCGCGACGGCACGCCCCTGGCCTGGCCGACGGCCGTGTGGCGACGCCCGGACGGGACACTGCTGCTCAGCACGTCCCTCGCGTTCGCGCAGAAGGCGCTCAACATCCGCCGGGACCCGCGGGTGGCCCTGCTCTTCTCCGACCCCACCGGCAGCGGCCGTCCGGAGCCCCCGCAGATCTTCGTGGGCGGACTCGCCGAATGCCCCGACGAGATCATGACCGGGCCCCGGGGCGCCGAGGACTACTGGCGGATGCTGTTCGCACGGCAGCCGCACAGCAGGTCGTACCTCCTGCCGCCGATGCGGCCGCTGATGGACTGGTACTACCTGCGGTTGCTGATCACCGTGACGCCCCGACAGGTCGTCGTACGGCCGCAGCTGCCCGCTCCCGACGCGCCGGCAGCGACGCCGGCACCGGCGCCGGCCGGCGGGCTGGTGGGTGCCGCGCAGCTCGCCCGGTTCCCGACGGCCGTGCTCGCCGCCCGCGACGCCTCCGGGGCACCGGTGCTGGCCCGGACCCGGCCGCTGCCCACGGCCGGCGGCTTCGCCGTGGACCTGCCCGCCGACTGCGCGGCGGCACCGGGCCCCGCCTCCCTCCTCGTGCACCGCCACGACGAGCGGCTGAACCACATGCAGAACGCGCTCGTGCGCGGCGAACTCCGGGAGGGCGACGCGGGACCGGTGCTGGTGCCCGCCAGGGTGGTCGAGCCGATGGGCTCGGGCCGCGCGAGCGACGCGGTGAGCGTGCTGCGCGCCACGAAGCGGGCCACCGACCGCTATCTGTCCCGGCACGGACTGCCCCGGCCCCGCGTCCGGTGGCAGGAGTTCAGGGAACTGGCCCGGGACGCACGCCGGACCTGACCCCGCAGGTGCCCCTCAGTGGGCGGACGCGGCGCAGGTGACGTCCGCGGCCGGCAGCCGGCCGGTCGCGAGGTACGCGTCGACCGTCGCGTCGACGCAATCGCTGCCGTACACGCCGAACACCGCGTGCTGGTCCGCGCCGCGCAGGGTCACGAGCCGGGAGCCGGGCCAGTCGCGCCGGACCGCCCGCGCGCCCCCGTAGGGGGTGCGCGGGTCGCCGGTCGCGTTGACCAGCAGGGCCGGCAGGTCGTCCCTGACGACGGTCGGACGTTCGCGCGGCGGGTCCCAGAACGCGCAGGGGCCGATGTCGTTCGTCACCGGCCCGAACAACGGGTCCTGGGCCCGGGCGCGTCGGACGTCACGCCAGTACGTCTCCGGGTCGCGGGGCGCGCCCACGTCCCCGCACAGGACGGAGGTCTGGACACTGCCGTACGACGACTGCGATCCGGTCAGCAGGAAACCGAGCATGTCGGCGAGCCAGGGACTCGGGGAGACCGCCCTGCCGTCGGCCGCGTCCCGCAGGTCGCGCACGCCACGGGCGAGATCGGCGTACGCCGCGTCGTCGTCCTGGGACAGGCCGTTGAAGACGACCAGCGGTGCGACGCTCTCGTCCACCCGGTAACCGCCCACGCGCAGCGGCGCCCGTTCGGCGGCGGCCTGTATCCGCGTCACGAGCGCCAGCACCGCGTCCCGGGCGCGCCCGAGACCGTACACCGGGTCACGGGCCGCGGCCCAGGCCGCGAAGTCCCGCAGGGCGTGCCGGTTGGCGGGTTCCGCCCCGCGCAGCAGCCGGGGGTTGTAGCGGGCGGGGTCGATCACCCCGTCCAGGACGACCCGGTCCGTGCGCCCGGGGAACATCGTGGCGTAGACCTCCCCGAGATAACTGCCGTACGAGTAGCCCAGGTAGGAGATCCGCCGCTCGCCGAGGGCGGCCCGGACGACGTCCATGTCCCGTGCGGTGTTGCGGGTCGTGACGAACGGCAGGACGTCGCCCTCGTACCTGCGGCAGTCCCGGGCGAGCCGCTCGGCGAAGGCGGTCGAGCGGTCGAAGCCGGCGCGGTCGTGCCCCGGGCTGCGGAACTGCGACCCGGTGGGCCAGTGACAGTCCAGCGGGGTGCTGCGCCCGACGAACCGGGGGTCGACCCCGATCACGTCGTAGCGCTTGCCGGTGTCCTTCATCGCCGCGCGCACCCACGGCGGGTCACCGAGCGTCTGCCCGCCCGGGCCACCGCTGTTGAGCAGCAGGGCGCCGACCCGGTGGGCGGTGTCGGTGGCCCTGATCCGGGAGATCGCGACGGTGATCCTGCGACCGCCCGGGTCGTCGTAGTCCAGTGGCACGGTGACGTCCGCGCACCGGGCGCCCGCCTTCTGGAGGTCCTTGCCGACGTCGTCGCCGGGTCCCAGCAGACAGCTCTTCCAGGTGAGGTGCTGGTGGTGGTAGCGGGCGAGCGGATCGGGGGGCGGTGCGGGCGGTGGCGGCCGTGGCGGACGCCAGTACGAGGGCCGCCGCCGACAACGCCAGGACGGACTTCACGGGAATGGTTGCCATGCGCCCTCACGCTAGGCAGGACACCTCCCGCGATCACTCCCGCTGGCTGCCGCGTTCACGGTGGGGGCAACCCCCGCCGGGACCTGTGGCCACCCCCCGGCCTCCCGGCTGCGTCCACCGGCACTGTGCGAGCCGCTTCTCCAGGAACCTGCGTTCCGCGGCGTTCTCCACCGACTCCAGGGCCTGTTCGTACGCTTGGGCCGCCTCCCGCGTCCGCCCCGTGCGCCGCAGCAGGTCCGCCCGGGTGGCCGGCAGCAGGTGGTAACCGGCCAGTTCGTCCTCCGCCTCCAGTTCCGCCACCAGGGCGAGCCCGGACTCGGCGCCCTCGGCCATGCCCACCGCGACCGCGCGGTTGAGCCGGACCACGGCCGAGGGGACGAACCGCTGGAGTTCGCCGTACAGCCCCGCGATGTCGGCCCAGTCGGTGTCGGCGGCGGTCGCCGCGGTGGTGTGACACGCCGCGACGGCCGCCTGGATCTGGTACGGGCCGGGGCGGCCACGGCGCAGGGCGCCCTCCAGGAGCGTTACGCCCTCGTCGATCTCGGCCCGGTCCCACGCCGTGCGGTCCTGGTCCTCCAGGGTCACCAGGTCGCCGGCCGCGTCCACCCGGGTCTCCCGGCGGGCGTCGTGCAGCAGCAGAAGCGCCAGCAGGCCCGTGACCTCCGGTTCGTCGGGCATCAACCGGGCCAGCAGCCGGGCCAGCCGGACGGCTTCGGCGCACAGCCCGGCGCGGATCAGGTCCGTGCCGCCGCTGGCCGTGTACCCCTCGTTGAACAGCAGGTACAGCACGCCGAGGACACCCGTGGTGCGTTCGGGCAGCAGATGCGCGGGCGGCACCCGGTACGGAATCCCGGCGTTGCGGATCTTCCGCTTGGCCCGCACCAGGCGCTGCGCCATCGTCGCCTCCGGGACCAGGAAGGCGCGCGCGATCTCGGGCGTGGTCAGCCCGGCGAGGGTGCGCAGGGTCAGTGCCACCCGCGCCTCGACGGGCAGGGCGGGATGGCAGCAGGTGAAGATCAGTCGCAGCCGGTCGTCCGCCACCCCGCTGTCGTCCCCGTCGCGGTCGGGGTCGTACGGCCCCTCGTCCCGTGCCATCGCCGCCTCCCGCTGCTTCGCCGCCCCCACCGCCTCCCGGCGCAGCACGTCCAGGGCGCGGTTGCGGGCGGTCGTGGTGAGCCAGGCCCCGGGGCGGCGCGGCACACCGTCGCGCCGCCACCGTTCCAGGGCCTGGGCGAAGGCGTCCTGCGCGCACTCCTCGGCGAGGTCCCAGTCGCCGGTCACCCGGATCAGGGTGGCGACGATCTGGGCCCACTCCTCGCGGAAGGCGGCGGAGACGGCCTCCTCCACCTCGTCCATGGGACTCACGTGGCGTTCACTCCCAGACCGGCCGTACCTCCACCGAGCCGCCGGCGAGTGCGGCGGGGTGCCGGGAGGCGAGCGCGACGGCCTCGTCGAGGTCGGCGACCTCGATGATGTCGATGCCCGCGACGTACTCCTTGGTCTCGGCGAACGGCCCGTCGCTCAGCAGCACTTCGTCGCCCTGGACGCGCACGGTGGTGGCGTCGGCGGCGGGCCGCAGCCGGGCGCCGCCCCTGACGACGTCACGGCTGCGGACCTCCTGGACGTACGAGGTGAAGCGCGGGTCCTCGGCGATCTCGGCGGGGCTGAGCTCCGCGCCGCCGACCGGGGTGCAGATGAACAGCACGTACTTCATGACCGCTCCTTCCGGTCCGCGCTGCCGACCGGGACCGAGATGTGCTCGTGGGCGATGACCCAGCTGAAGCCGGTGTCACGATAGCCGGTGGTGACCCGGACGAGCCGGTCCAGGGGCTCCCCGGTCACGCGCGTACCGTGGATCCGGACGAGGGCGTGGCTGAAGCAGCTGCCCTCCCCGGGACGCACCGTGAGGTGGCGCACCTCGCGGTGCACGGGCCCGTTGAGCGCCGCGAACCACGCCTCGGCGTTCTTGCGGACCTCGGCCATCCCCGAACGCCCCTCGACGTCGGCGGGTCCGAAGACCTCCGCGTCGGGCGCGTAGCAGGCCGTCAGCCGGTCGATGTCCCGCTCGCGGGCGGCCTCGGTCAGCTCGGCGTCGATACGGCGGACGGCCGTCTCGGCGTCCTCCATCAGGTCCTCGTCCCAGAACGGACGCACCTCCAGCGCCCCGACGGTGGCCACCGGATGCCCGGCGGCGATCCGTACCGCCTCCTCCAGGCTGTCGCAGTCGACGACGTCGAACCCGGCGACGTACTCCTTCGTCTCGGCGAACGGTCCGTCGGTCCGCAGCACCTCACCGTCCCGCACGCGCACGGTGACCGCGGTGTCCGGCAGCCGCAGCCGGTGCCCGTACAGCCGGGTCCCGCCGCGCACGCCGTGCTCCTCCACCCAGGGTTCGACCGGCGCCATCGCGGAGGCGTCGGCGGTGTCGTCGCCGCAGACCAGCAGCATGTACTTCATCGTTCCTCCCGGTGCTCGAAAGCTTCCTACACCCCACCGACGAACGGCGCCCGGTGGAATCGACACCCCGGCCGGAGGAAATCCCCGAGCGGTTCCTACGCCGGCGCCCACATCCCGTGTCCCCGGCCCAGGATGCCGTGCGGGTCGTGGACGCCCTTGGCCTCGGCCAGCGTCTCCCACCGGCTGCCGTAGTGCTCCCGCCAGTCCGCGGGGGACATCGGCAGCGCGTTGACCGGGTACGCGACGGCACCGTTCGCCCGCGCGTACTCGTACGCCGCGCGGTTGGCGGCCACCATCGGGCCGGCCGTGCCCGGGGCCGCCGTACGCAGCAGGGCGAACAGGAGGACGACCTCGCCTCGCGGGCGGCGGAACAGCGGCGCACGCAGGGCGCCGGTGAGCAGGGGGTAGAGCAGGATCAGGCCGTTCTCGCGCAGGTCCTGGAAACCGGGGTCGGCGAGGACGCCGGTGACCACGGACGCGGCGGTGTCCTCGGGGAGCAGCAGGTTCAGCCAGGGGTGCGGGTACCGCCACTCACCGGTCGTCCGCAGGATCTCCTCGTCGGCGGCGACCCGGTTCGCGAACTCGGCGTGGCCGAGGTCCTCCGTCTCGGCCGAGTCGAAGGACAGGCCGCCGAGGAGTGTGCCGTCGTCGGGAGCGCTCGCGCCCCGGTGGGCGGCCACCGCCTCGATCATGTGGGTCCAGCCGCCGGGGACGGGGCGGACCTGGCCCTCCAGATGGGCGAAGCGCCGGTCGGTGGCCAGCAGGCGCTGGTCGGACAGGTAGCCGTCCAGGCCGGAGTAGTACAGGCAGTAGCGGCGGACCCGGGTGGGCGCGGGGGACAGGCGCAGGGTGGCCCGGACGATGACGGCCACCTGGCCGAGGCCCGCCAGGACCGCGTGGAAGAGGGCGCTGTGCCGGTCCGGCGAGCAGACCACGTGCTCACCGGCACCGGTCACCACCTCCAGCTCCAGCGCCGAGTCCGCGACCAGGCCGTGCCGGTGACTCGCGCCGCCGAGACCGCCCGCGCTCAGCACACCGCCGACCCCCGCGCCCAGGTAGTCGGTGAGGACGGGTGGGGTGAGCCCGTGCGGGAGGGTCGCCGCGAGCACGTCCCGCCACAGCGCCCCCGCCCGCACCTCGACCCGGTCCCCGGTGACCGGCCCGACGGCGTTCAGCTCACCCAGGTCGAGGACGATCCCGCCGGGTGCCTGCCCCTGCCCGTACAGGGAGTGGCCGCCGGACCGCGCCGCCACCGGGATCCCGTGCCGGCCGGCGTACGCCAGCGCGTCCCCGATCCCGGCGGCGGAGCGGGGCCGGAGCACGCCCAGCGGTGGGGAGTGCACGAGACCTCCGAAGTCCGCCGCCGCCTCCCGCAGTGTCTCCGGGCGGGTGTCCAGCAGTTCAACGAAACCGGCGGAGGCAGAGACGACACGGTCCGACGACGTCACGCGGCACGCTCCCAGAAGGCATCGGTCGACAGTGGCGGCACCCATTCTCGTGGCAGGGGACTTCGCACGGGCGCCGTTTCCCGCAGTGCCGCCCGGGCGCGACGGAGGGTTTACTCCGGCGAATCCCGGAGAGCAGCGTCTGCGGAGCAGTGCCACCCGTCCCGGGTTCCGCACCTGTCCGTCCCGTCCCCCGGTCGCTCCCCGGAGCGCACGTTCATGTGAGAGGTGTTCTGGTCTGTCCGGCCCCCGCGAGCCAGCAACCCCAGCCGACGAAGCGTCACCCGCGACCCCCGCGCCCCGGCCGACGTCCCCGCCCCCCAACAGGCCCGCAACCACCCACAACACCCCGCCGACCACGGACAACCACCCCCCGGCCACCGGCCTTGGCCCTTCGGCCAGGGGTAACCACGCGTCGACCACCCGCAGCGTCTCGCCGACCGCGGACAACCGTCCGCCGGCCACCGGCAGCGGCCCCTCGGTCACCGGCGGCGGTGCGCTGCCCGTGGGCGCCCGCCCGTCGGCTGCTCGGGGCGGTTCACCCGCCGCGAGGCGTGACGCCTACTTCGACAACGCGAAGTACCTGGCGATCGTGCTCGTGGCCGCCGGGCACGCCTGGGAACCGCTGCGCTCGGACAGCCGTACCGTCACCGCCCTCTACACGTTCGTGTACGCCTTCCACATGCCGGCGTTCATCATCATCTCCGGCTACTTCTCCCGCGGCTTCGACGCGAGCCCGGCCCGCGTCAGGCGGCTGGTCACCGGCGTCGTCGTGCCCTATGTCGTCTTCGAGGTCGCCTACACCCTCTTCACCCGGTGGAGCGACCACGCCCCGGACCGGGACATCAGCCTCCTGAACCCGCTGTACCTGACCTGGTTCCTGGCGGCCCTGTTCATCTGGCGGCTGACGACCCCGATCTGGCGCCTGCTGCGGTGGCCGCTGCCCGTCGCGCTCACCGTCGCGTCGCTGGCGAGCGTCTCGTCGTCCATCGGCGGCGACCTCGACCTCCAGCGGGCGCTGCAGTTCCTGCCCTACTTCGTGCTCGGCCTGTCCCTGCGGCCCGAGCACTTCAGCCTGCTGCGCCGCTGGAGGGTGCGCCTGTGCGCCGTACCCGTGGCCGCGGCGGCCCTCGCCGTCGCGTACTGGTCGGTGCCGCACCTGGGCTACCGCTGGTTCTTCCACCGGGACAGCGCCGAGCAGCTCGGCGTGCCCGCCTGGTACGGGCCGGTCATGACCTTCGCCACCTTCGGCTGCTCCCTGGTACTGGTCGCCTGCTTCCTCGCCTGGGTGCCGGGCCGCCGCACCTGGTTCACCGCCCTCGGCGCCGGCACGCTCTACGGCTACCTGCTGCACGGCTTCGTCGCGCAGGCCGCCAAGCCCGCCCACTGGTACGACCCGTCCTGGATGCACGGCCCGCTCGGCGCGGTGACGGTGACCCTCGTCGCCGCCGTGGTGGTGACGCTGCTGTGCACCCCACCGGTGCGCCGCGTGTTCCGGTTCGTGATGGAGCCCAGGATGGAGTGGGCGTTCCGGACAGGGGACGGCCAGGACGGCCGAGTGGCCCAGGACGGGCGGCGAAACGCCGCGCGGGTCCTTTCCGGGAGCCGCTGAAGCGGCGAATATGCCGCACCATGGACATTCTGCTCATCGCGAGCGCGTTCAACAGCCTGTCCCAGCGGATCCACGCCGAACTGACCGACCTCGGCCACCGCGTGGACGTCGCCCTGGCGGGCCGGGGTCCGGACGCCGTCCGCGCCGCCGTCCGCGAACGGCGCCCGGAGCTGATCATCGCGCCGATGCTGAAGACGGCCCTGCCCGACGACGTCTGGCAGCAGCACACCTGCCTGATCGTGCACCCGGGACCGCTCGGCGACCGGGGCCCCTCCTCCCTCGACTGGGCGATCGCCGAGCAGGCCCCCACCTGGGGGGTGACCGTCCTGCAGGCCGAGGCCGCGATGGACGCGGGCGCCGTCTGGGCGGGCGAACCGTTCGAGGTGGCGCCGGTCGGCAAGAGCGACCTCTATCGCAACGAGGCCGCCGACGCCGCCGTCACCGCCGTCCACCGGGCCGTACGACGGTACGCGGACGGGTCGTACAAGCCGCTGCCGCAGAGTGATCCCGCGATCCGCTCCCGGGTGGTCTGGCGTGACGTCTTCAAGCAGGAGCGGCGGCGGATCGACTGGACGGCCGACGACACGGACACGGTGCTGCGCAAGCTGCGCGGGGCCGACTCGCAGCCGGGGGTGCTGGACGAGATCCGCGGCCGGGAGGTGTTCCTGCACGGCGGCCACCCCGAGGGCGAACTGCGCGGTGCCCCGGGCGAGTTGCTGGCGACGCGAGCGGGTGCGGTGTGCCGGGCCACCCGCGACGGCGCCGTCTGGATCCCGGAGCTGCGCCCCCGCAGGAACTCCGGCGACCGGGCCCCCTTCCGCCGCCCCGCGGCCGACGTACTCGCCGACCCGGCGCTCCCGGAGAGCCCCGCCCCGCTGGAACCGGCCCCGGACCGCCGCACCTGGAGCGACATCCGCTACCGGCGGCACGGCGACGTCGGACTCGTCACCTTCTCCTTCCCGGGCGGCGCCATGAGCACCGACCACTGCCGACGGCTGCTCGCCGCCTACCGGTACGCCCTGGCCCGGCCCACCCGGGTCCTGGTGCTCGGCGCCCGGCGCGACTTCTTCTCCAACGGCATCCACCTGAACGTCATCGAGGCCGCCCCCGACCCGGCCGTGGAGTCCTGGGCCAACCTCAACGCCATGGACGACCTCGTCGAGGCGGTGCTGCGGACCACCGACCGGCTGGTGGTCGCCGCGCTCGGCGGCAACGCGGCGGCCGGTGGTGTCATGTTCGCCCTCGCCGCCGACGAGGTCTGGTGCCGTTCCGGCGCCGTTCTCAACCCCCACTACCGGCGGATGGGCCTGTACGGGTCGGAGTTCTGGACGTACTCGCTGCCGCGCCGGGCCGGAGCGGAGGCCGCCCGGCGGCTCACCGAGGAGGCGCAGCCGGTGAGCGCGGTGACGGCCGCCCGGCTCGGTCTCGTCGACCGGCTCGTACCGGTGCCCGCACAGGACTTCACCGCCGAGGTCGAGCGCCTGGCCGCCGCCCTCGCCGACGCCCCGGACCTCGACCGGCGGATCGCCGCCAAGGCCGCGGCCCGCCGGGCCGACGAGGAGCTGCGCCCGCTCGCGACGTACCGCGCGGAGGAACTCGCGCGGATGCACGCCCTGTTCTTCGACCCCGGCGCTGCCTACCACGCGCTGCGCTCGGACTTCGTCCGCAAGGTCCCCGGCGGTGCCCGGTGACCCGGCTGCTGGTGGCCGGCGTCGGCAACATCTTCCTCGGCGACGACGCCTTCGGTCCGGAGGTGATCCGCGCCCTGGCCGACCGGCCGCTGCCGTCCGGGGTACGGGTCCGGGACTTCGGCATCCGGGGCATGGACCTCGCCTACGAACTGCTCGACGGCTGGACGGTCGCCGTCCTCGTGGACGCGGCGGCCCGCGGTGAACGCCCCGGCACCCTCTCCCTGATCGAGCCCGATCCGCCCGCCGGCGCCCCGGCGGCCGCGCCCGAGGCACACGGCATGGACCCGGCGAAGGTGCTCGCCCTCGCCGCCCACCTCGGCGACGAACCCCTGCCCCGCGTCCTCGTCCTCGCCTGCGAACCGGGTGAGCTGCCGCGCGGCGACGAGGACATCGCCCCAGGTCTCACCGTGCCCGTCCGGGACGCGGTCGGGCAGGCGGTCGCCGCCCTGCACGCCCTCGTCCCGGCGCTGCTCGCGGATCCGTCGGCCACGCCTGCGTTGGCCCGCCCGGAGGAATCCGCGCCCCCCGTCGCGGCCGGTCGCCCGCCGACAGCCACCAAGGGCGCGCAGGATCGCTGAGTACCGCCACGAGGCGAACGTCGCCCGCCGCGGCGCCGACGGACCAGGACGGGACCCACCGCTCCGCAGGTCCTTCCCCACCCCAGCGACCGAGGAGCGGACCGCCCATGTGTCAGTCGGAGGAGGCCACCCGGGCCGTCCTGGCCAGGAACGACGGCCTGGCCGCGAGCCTGCGCGACGACCTGACCGCACGCGGGGTGAGCGTGGTGAACCTGCTCTCCAGCCCCGGCAGCGGCAAGACCGAACTGCTGGGCCGGGTGCTGGCACGGGCGCTGGAGCGGGACGTACCCGTCGCCGCCTTCACCGCCGACCTCGCGACCGAGAACGACGCCACGCGCCTGGCCCGCTCGGGGGCTCCGGTGAAACAACTGCTCACCGACGGGCTGTGCCATCTGGAGGCCCGTCAGGTGCGCGGCCACCTGGAGGGGTGGCTGCCGTCCGGCACCGCGCTGCTCTTCGTGGAGAACGTCGGCAACCTCGTCTGCCCTGCCTCCTACGACCTCGGCGAACACCTGCGGATCGTGCTGATGGCGGTGACCGAGGGCGAGGACAAGCCCGCGAAGTACCCCACCGCCTTCGGCTCCGCGCACCTGGTGGTGCTCACCAAGACCGACCTCGCGGGACCGGCCGGCTTCGACGGGCGGGCCTTCGCCGAGCAGGTACGGCGGGTCAACCCGGGGGTGGAGATCGTCCCCACCTGCGCCCGTACCGGTGACGGCGTCGACACGCTGCTCGACCGGGTGCTCGCCGTCCGGGACGGCGCCCCCGCGCACCGGCCGCCGCTCGCCCCGCACCCCCACGGCCACAGCCACGCCCCGACCGCCTCGTGACCGCGCCCATCACGCCCACCACCGCGACGGCGGCCGTGCGACGGCGCATCACGGTGCGCGGGACCGTACAGGGCGTCGGCTTCCGCCCCCACGTCCACCGGCTGGCCGCCGGCCTCGGCCTCACCGGCTTCGTCGGCAACACGGCGCACGGGGTGTTCATCGAGGTCGAGGGCGCGGCGGCGGACGTCGAGCGGTTCTGCGGGCGGCTCGCGGGCGATGCGCCGCCGCTGGCCACGGTGACCGCCGTGGCCGTCGAGGAGGTGCCCGCCACCGGGACGGACCCCGGTTTTGCGATCCGCGCCACCGAGCGGTCCGCACCCGGCCGCACCCTGCTCCCGCCCGACACCGCGACCTGCGCCGACTGCCTGCGCGAACTCGCCGATCCGGCCGACCGCCGACATCGCCACCCCTTCATCACCTGCACCCACTGCGGACCCCGGTTCACCATCGCCACCGGGATGCCCTACGACCGCGCGGTCACCACCATGGCCGCCTTCCCCATGTGCCCCGAGTGCGCCCGGGAGTACGAGGCGCCGGCCGACCGCCGCTTCCACGCCCAGCCCGTGGCCTGCCCCGACTGCGGCCCCCGGCTGCGCCTGGTGCCCGCCGCGGGCAGCGGAGTGAGAGCTGTTCGCGACGCTGACGCCCTCTCACAGGCGCGAGAACTGCTCGCCGCCGGGCGGATCCTCGCCGTGAAGGGGATCGGCGGCTACCACCTGGCCTGCGACGCCTCCGCCGCCCACGCCGTCGGCACCCTGCGCACCCGCAAGGCGCGCGGCGACAAGCCGTTCGCCGTGATGTGCGCGGACCTCGCCGAGGCCGAGCGGATCGCCGAGGTCGGCCCGGCCGAGCGGGCCGCCCTCACCAGCCCGCGCCGCCCCATCGTCCTCCTGCGTCCCCAACGGGGCGTCAGGCTGGCGCCGGGCGTCTGCCCGGGCAGCCCGCACCTCGGCGTGATGCTGCCCTACACTCCCGTCCACACCCTCCTCCTCGGCCTCCCCGGCGACCCGCCCGGCCCCCGCGTCCTCGTCATGACCAGCGGCAACCGCTCGGGCGAGCCCATTGTCACGGACGACGACGAAGCGCTGACCCGGCTGTTCGGGCTGGCCGACGCCTGGCTCGCGCACGACCGGCCCATCGCGTCGCCCTGCGACGACTCCCTGCTGCGGGTCCGCGCCGACGGCACCGAACAGGTCCTGCGCCGCTCCCGCGGATACGCCCCGCGCCCGCTGCGACTGCCGGTGCCCGTGCGGCCCGCGCTCGCGGTGGGCGGCGACCTGAAGAACGCGCTCTGCGTCGGCGAGGGCGACCTCGCCTGGTTCGGCCCGCACATCGGCGACATGGGCGACCTGGCCACCCTCGAGGCCGCCGCCGCGGCGGAACGGCACCTGCACCGGCTGACCGGCGTCCGCCCCGAACTGGTCGCCGCCGACCGCCACCCCGGCTACCACTCGTCCGCCTGGGCCCGCCGCCGCAACGCGCAACTCCCCTCGCCGGAGCCGGTGTTCGTACAGCATCACCACGCCCACATCGCCTCCGTCATGGCCCAGGCGGGCCTGGACGGCACCACCCCCGTCATCGGCGTCGCCTTCGACGGCACCGGGTACGGCGACGACGGCACCGTCTGGGGCGGTGAGGTGCTCGTCGCCGACTACACCGGCTACCGCCGCCTCGCCCACCTCGCCCCGGCCCCGCTGCCCGGCGGGGACGCCGGGGTGGCCAACCCGTGCCGGACGGCGCTGGCCCGGCTGTGGGCGGCCGGACTGCCGTGGGACCCGGACCTGCCCAGCGTGGCCGCCTGCTCGACCGAGGAACTCAGGCTGCTGGGGCGCCAGTTGCCGAGCGGGGTCGGCTGCGCGACCACGTCGAGCATGGGCCGGCTCTTCGACGCGGTGTCGTCCCTCGCGGGCGTGTGCCACCGCGCGGGCTACGAGGCCCAGGCCGCCCTGGAGCTGGAGGCCCAGGCCTGCCTGGCCTGGGACCTGGACACCGCCGCGTACCCGTTCGGCGACCGCTTCGACCCGGCCCCCGCCCTGCGCGCGATCATCACCGACCTGCGGCGCGGAACCCCGGTACCGGTGATCGCGGCCCGCTTCCACCGGGGGGTCGCCCACGCCGTCGCCGCCGTCTGCAGCCGGGTCCGCCGGGACACCGGCCTGGACACCGTCGCGCTCACCGGTGGGGTGTTCGCCAACGCGCTGCTGGAGAGCGTGAGCGCCGAACTGCTCCGCGACGACGGCTTCACGGTTCTCCTGCACGGCGAGGTCCCGCCGAACGACGGCGGGCTGGCGCTCGGGCAGCTGGTGGTCGCGGCCCACGGACGGTCCGGCCACGAGGGACTCGGAACAGTCAGCTACGAGACGGAGTGACCCATGTGTTTGGCAGTGCCCGGCAGGGTCGTGAGCATCGACGACACCGCAGATCCGCTCACCGGCCTGATCGACTTCGGTGGGGTGCAGAAACAGGCGTGCCTGGAGTACGTGTCCGACGTACGGGTGGGGGAGTACGTGATCGTCCACGTGGGCTTCGCCCTGCAGCGGCTCGACGAGGAGTCCGCGCTGGCCTCCCTCAAGCTCTTCGAGGAACTCGGCCTCCTCGAGGAGGAGTTCGGCGACGCCTGGCGGCAGGCCGCCCAGCAGGCCGAGGGGAGCGAGGCCCGGTGAAGTACATCGACGAGTTCAACGACCCCCAGCTGGCGCGCCGGCTGCTGGACGGGATCCGCGCCACCGCCACCCGGCCCTGGGCCCTGATGGAGGTGTGCGGCGGTCAGACCCACTCCATCATCCGGCACGGCATCGACCAACTCCTGCCGGAAGAGGTCGAGTTGATCCACGGGCCGGGCTGCCCGGTCTGTGTGACGCCGCTGGAGAGCATCGACAAGGCGCTGGAGATCGCCGCCCGCCCCGACGTGATCTTCTGCTCGTTCGGCGACATGCTCCGGGTACCCGGCACCGACCGGGACCTGTTCCGCGTCAAGGGCGAGGGCGGTGACGTCCGGGTGGTGTACTCCCCGCTCGACGCCCTCCAACTGGCCGTCCGGCACCCGCAGAAGCAGGTCGTCTTCTTCGCCATCGGCTTCGAGACCACCGCCCCCGCCAACGCCATGGCCGTCCACCAGGCCAAGCGGCTCGGCCTGACCAACTTCAGCCTCCTGGTCTCCCACGTCCGGGTCCCCCCGGCCATCGAGGCCATCATGACCGCGCCCAGCTGCCGGGTGCAGGGCTTCCTGGCCGCCGGGCACGTGTGCAGCGTGATGGGCATGACCGAGTACCCGGAACTGGCCGAGCGGCACCGGGTCCCCATCGTCGTCACCGGCTTCGAACCGCTCGACATCCTGGAGGGCATCCGGCGGACCGTCCGTCAGCTGGAGAGCGGCGAGCACCGGGTGGAGAACGCCTACCCCCGGGCCGTGCGCGAGGTCGGCAACCCGGCCGCCGTCCGCATGATCGAGGAGGTCTTCGAGGTCGCCGACCGCTCCTGGCGCGGCATCGGCCGGATCCCCGGCAGCGGCTGGCGGCTCAGCGAGGCCTACCGGGCGTACGACGCCGAGCACCGCTTCGACGTCACCGGCATCCGCACCGAGGAACCCGCCGAATGCCGGGCCGGTGAAGTCCTGCAGGGGCTCATCAAGCCCACCGACTGCGCGGCCTTCGGTACCACCTGCACCCCGCGCACCCCGCTCGGCGCCACCATGGTCTCCAGCGAGGGCGCCTGCGCCGCCTACTACCTCTACCGCCGGATGTCCGAACCGGCGCCCGCGCGCGAGGAGATGAACCCCGTTGGCTGACCGGACCGTGGTCGACCCCGCGAACTGGAGCTGCCCCGCACCGATCCGGGACCAGCCGGTCGTGGTGATGGGCCACGGCGGGGGCGGCGCGCTCTCCGCCGAACTGATCGAGCAGGTCTTCGCCCCCGCCTACGGCAACGCCCTGCTCGCCGGCCTGACCGACTCGGCCGTCCTCCACCTCGGGGGCGCCCGGCTGGCCCTGTCCACCGACTCCTACGTCGTACGGCCGCTGTTCTTCCCGGGCGGCTGCCTCGGCGACCTCGCCGTCAACGGCACCGTCAACGACCTGGCGATGAGCGGCGCCCGGCCCGCCTACCTCTCCGCCGCCTTCGTCCTGGAGGAGGGCGTGGCACTGTCCGTCGTGGAACGTGTCGCGCGGGCCATGGGCACGGCGGCCGAGACGGCCGGGGTCACCATCGCCACCGGTGACACCAAGGTCGTCGAGGCCGGACACGGGGACGGGGTGTACGTCACCACCGCCGGGGTCGGACTGGTCCCCGAGCGGGTGGACATCCGGCCGCAGCGGGCCAGGCCCGGGGACGTCGTCATCGTCAGCGGGCCGATCGGCCTGCACGGTGTCGCCGTGCTGAGCGTGCGCGAGGGGCTGGAGTTCGGTGTCGAGATCGCCAGCGACACCGCTCCGCTGGCCGACCTGGTGGCGACCATGCTGGACGTCACCCCGGAGATCCACGTCCTGCGCGACCCCACCCGGGGCGGTCTGGCGGCCTCCCTGAACGAGATCGCCCGCGCCTCCGGGACCGGGGTCCGGCTCAGCGAGCGCGCCGTCCCCGTGCCCGACGCGGTCGCCAACGCCTGCGGGTTCCTCGGCCTGGACCCGCTCTACGTGGCCAACGAGGGCCGCCTCGTGGCCTTCGTACCGCCCGCCGACGCCGAGGCCGTGCTGGCGGCGATGCGCGCCCACCCGCAGGGAGCGGGCGCGGTGGTCGTCGGGGAGTGCGTGGCCGAGCACCCCGGCATGGTGGTCGTGGCCACCGGCCTGGGCGGCACCCGGGTCGTGGACCTGCCGCTCGGGGAGCAACTGCCCCGCATCTGCTGACAGGTCCGCCGACGGGGACCCCGCCCGCGCCCGCGGGCGCCGGCGGGGTCATGCGACGGCGGTGATCTCCAGTTCCCGGCCGCTGCGCAGTTCCGTGGTGGGCCGGTCGCAGCGCGGGCACCAGAAGAACGGCGGCATGCCCACCGCGAACTCCTCGGCACACGGCCCGCACCAGGCCACCGCGGGCACCTCCTCCACCACCAGCCGGGCGTCCGCGAGGGCGGTGCCGTCGCGGGCCACCTCGAAGGCGAAGTCCAGGGCGTCGGGGACGACCCCGGACAGCTCGCCGACCCGGACGGTCACCGCGGCCACGGTGTCC
Source organism: Streptomyces sp. NPDC007162 (assembly GCF_040634175.1). Lineage (NCBI taxonomy): Bacteria > Bacillati > Actinomycetota > Actinomycetes > Kitasatosporales > Streptomycetaceae > Streptomyces > Streptomyces sp. NPDC007162. Next base: position 103 of record NZ_JBEYFC010000067.1, on the reverse strand, counting down.
GCGCCGTCCGCCCGGGCCCATGCGTCGGCCTGCTCCACGATCGCGGTCGGCCCGGTGCTGGCCTGGATGACGGAGCACCTCGACGAGGAGGTCACCGTCGAAC